>NZ_LZJB01000534.1:0-34625 GCF_001666895.1 Mycobacterium sp. E3298 | reverse complement strand
GAATCCTCCTCGGGTGCGCGTGACGTGTCGCCGCTGGTCGGTTACCCCGATGACCGGGCGGCAATCACCACTTTGCGGCGCTCGAACGCCAAAGCGCAACGCACGTTCGCCAAGACGCATGACGCGGCCGCCGACGAATACGGTAGCCAAGAGCGCGCCCACCGGGTGGCCTATTCCGCCCTCAAGCACAGTTTCGAAAAGGTCGGCGACCATTGGGAGCCCAAAGAAAAGAAGGGTCCGTCGGACGAGCGCGCCGAGAGGGGTGGTCCGCGAGCCTCCGGTGAGTCCGCCGAGGGGGTGGACGCGAACGCAAGCAAGAAGCATCTGCTGGAGCTGGCGCGCCGACTCGACGTCCGGGGAAGGTCCACGATGAGCAAAGCGGAGCTGGTCGACGCGATCAAGAAGCACAATCGCCGGGTCCGCGGCCGCTGAGGACCGCGGCCGCGCCGATGTGACCGAGACCGCACCCCTCGGCCCCGTTTAGGTCCCCGGCTTGCGGGCATTCCGACAGCCATGGTTGCGTCCACCACCCAAAGTCAGCTGCGTCAATGCCTGAGCGATGTGGACTTTCCGGCGAACAAGCAGGATCTGCTTGCCGCCGCCGGCCGCAATGGCTGCGACGACAACACGATTCGCGCGCTGCGGGGCATCCCGCCCGAGACCTACAACAACGCCACCCAGGTCGCCGCGTCCGTCACCATCGCCGACGATCGCGACACCCAGGACGGAGACAAGGCCGCGGCGCGTCGCACCCACACCAAGCCCGGGCTCGCCGAAGGCGCGAAGGACATCGGTGTCCAGAGCCCGATCGTCGACGAGCTGGGTGAAAACCGCGGCTCCTGACCGCTCCTAAGAGCTTGCTGCGCTAGAGAATTGGTCGGCCTCCGGTAACGGCCACCCGCGCGCCGGAGATGTAACTCGCGTCGTCGGAGGCCAACAGCACATAGATGGGGGCGAGCTCCGCGGGTTGTCCCGCGCGGCCCAGCGGCGTGTTCTCACCGAACGATTCGACGCTGTCCGGCGGCATGGTCGACGGAATCAGCGGTGTCCAAATCGGGCCGGGAGCCACGCTGTTGACCCGAATCCCCTTCTCGCCCAGCAGCTGAGCGAGGCTGGCCGAGAAGTTCGCGATGGCGGCCTTGGTTGCCGCGTAGGGTGCCAGGGTGGGGTTGGGCGTGTCGGAGTTGACCGATGAACTACCGATGATCGAGGCGCCGGCCTTCATGTGCGGCACGGCCGCCTTGGCGAGATGGAAGTACGCGCCGACGTTGAGCCGGAACGTGTAATCCCATTCCTCGTCGCTGATTTCGTCGAGGCTTTTGTGCATCATCTGGTATGCGGCATTGTTGACCAGAATGTCGATGCCGCCGAACTCTTCGACGGCTCGATCCACGACGACGCGGCAATGCGCGGCGTCGGACAGGTCGCCGGAAACCAGCACGCATTTTCGCCCGGCACCCTCCACGTGGCGGGCGACGTCGCGAGCGTCGTCGTCCTCATTGAGGTAGGAGATCAGCACGTCGGCGCCCTCCCGGGCGAAGGCGATCGCGACCGCGCGGCCGATGCCGCTGTCGCCCCCGGTGATGATCGCCTTTTTACCCGTGAGCTTTCCCGAGCCCCGGTAACTGTTTTCGCCGCAGTCGGGAACCGGGTTCATCTCGGCCTGGACGCCAGGAGGTGATTGTTGTTGAGGCGCAAAGCCCATCTGTTTCCTCAATTCGTGTTCGAGAATTGTTGCGAGCAAACGGCTCGCGGGTTTTACGGCTCGCGCGTCACCGGGCCCGCCGTGGGAACGTCGGGGTCGTCGTCGGCCGGGGGCTCGGCATCACGCCACTCCTCGGCGCGACTGGGCCGGTTTCCGCGCAGCGTGCCGTCCAATTCGTGCTTGAGTTCGTCGTCCTCGCGCGGGCTGTGCTTGGAGCTTCCGCGTTCCATCGACGGCCCCTTTCGTCCTCGTCGGTTCAGTCCCGCTCCGACTACCCGCCGGGGCGGGGGCTAATCGCTCGCGTTGCGCCAGTGACCCGGCGTGAATATCGATACGGATGTTAAAAGCTGATGCGAAAGGTGCTGTCCAACAAACGAACCGCTTTTCACCAGCTAACCTGCGTTAATTCCGCCATTCGGCGGATTCACATGTTTAGGCAGGAAGGCGAATGGCTATTTGCGATTCGTGTGTGTATTGCCCTTACGGGGGGCGATTGTTCAACACGAAAGGAATGAGCAATGAAGGTCACCAAGAGGGCCATCAAGACAGCCGCCGCGGCCGGGGGTATAGCGGTGGCGAGCGTTTTCGCCGCGTCGACGGCTGCCGCCGCGCCGCCCAACATCCAAGGCTTCGGCACCAGCGAGCAACTCGTCGACGGGCCGCTGATCACCAACTACACGGTGAGCAACCTGCAGCCGAGCAACGTCGCGATTCCGGGCTACACGCCCAAGGGAACGCTCTACCAGGCCGACGTTACCGCCCGGTCGGACGGTGGGCTCGTGACCCCGATGGTCAACGACTTCATCGCCCGCGGCCCGAACGGCCAGAACTACCGGGTGATCGACAAGGTCGGGGCCCCCAACGGCCTTAACCCCGCGCCGATCGCGCAGGGTAACGAGTCGACCGGAACGCTGTACTTCGACGTGACGGGCGCGCCGCCGAACGGCGTCGTCTACAACGACGGGATGCAGGACATCTTGATGTGGACGTCGAATGTGCAGGGTGGCTCGGCGCCTGGCGCCGCCCCGAATGCCAGCCCGGCACCGGGTGCTCCGCCGGCCCCGGCCCACACCTGATCCGGCTTGCGGAAATCTCCCCGCGTCGCGTGCGACGCGGGGAGTTCCGCATTTGGGGGCGGGAGTTGAATCGTGCGCGCGCGAATCGGGTACACCGCACCCATGAGTAACCCGGATCACAGGCCAGCCGAAGTACGCGAACAGGCGAAGCTGAACGCCGAAGAGGCGCGGGCGACGATGGAGGAGCGGCGCAGCGGCCAGGACGGCGGAGTCAGCGGCTGGGTCGCCGAGCGCGCCGGTAGGTGGGATCTCAGCGGCCAGGACGAGACCACTCTGCAGCGGCAGAAATATCTGTGGAACGTGCTGGTGGACTATTGGTTTCGAATGGAAATCGACGGGTGGGACAATATTCCGGCGCCGCCTGCGCTACTGGTCGGCATCCACTCCGGCGCTCCCTTCGTCTGGGACGCCTGGACCGTGGGTCTGCAGTGGTGGCGGCGTTTCGGGCAGGATCGTCCACTGCACGGCACGGCACATGACGCGTTGATGGCGATACCGGTGATCGGCCGGTACTTCCGTTCGATGGGTGTGCTGCCGGCGGCCCCCGACGCGATCGCGACCGCCCTGGCCGAGGGGCGTGACGTCGCGCTGTGGCCCGGCGGGGAAGTGGATTCGCTGCGCCCCTGGGCCGAGCGCGACCAAGCCAACCTCGCGGGTCGAAAAGGATTCGTGAAGATGGCGATTCGGGCCGGTGTGCCGATCGTGCCGATCGCCACCGTCGGCGGCGCCGACGCTATGCCGGTGCTGATCCGCGGCGACAAGCTGTCCAAGGCGTTACAGCTGGACCGCCTGCTGCGCCTCAAGGTGTTCCCGTTGGCGATCTCACTGCCGTGGGGGATCGCGCCGGCGGCGCTGCCGCAGCTGCCGCTGCCGGCCAAGATCAGGACCCGGTTCATGCCGGCCGTGGAACTCGACCACGACCCCGAGCGTGCCGAAGACGACGCCTACGTCGAGCGCAAGTACGGCGAGGTCCAGGACGCCATCCAGGAAGGGATGGACGCGCTCGCGCGCAAGCGCGCGTTTCCGCTCTTCGGCTGACGCGAACCGCCTCGGGCGCAGGGGTTTTCACTGCGCCGGTGTGGCCTCCGTCAGCGTCGTCGGCTCGTCGCTGATGATCCATTCCGGGTGCGGGGGAGTCGTCGCCATGTACCCCACGCCGCGGACCGTGTCGACCATCGATTGATGCCGGGACCCAAGCTTGGCGCGCAGGCGCCGGATATGGACATCGACCGAACGGACTCGGCCGTTGCAGTCGTAGCCCCACGCCTCGTGCATCAGCCGCGTGCGGGTAAACGGCCGACCGGCATGCTGCACAAGGAAACTCAGCAATTTGAACTCGGTCAGCGTCAGACCCAGGTCCTTGCCTTCCAGCGACCCGGCGAGGCTGGTCGGGTGCAATAGCAGGGCACCGAACTTCAGGCTGCCGTTGATTGCGCTGCGCCGGTGAGCGATCGCCCGTCCCAGCCGTTCCTGTAGTTCACCGGCGTCAGTACCGGGTGGCATGACGTCGTCAACGTTCCACTCGCCGTCGACCGTCACCTCGTCTGCTCGCGACACCACTGCCACCACCGCGGTGGCGGGAGTGTCCGTCGTCAGGCGGCGGCAGGCGGTCTGGGCCGCCGCAAGGTCGCCACGAGCATCGACAATGGCGACGTCGCCGGAATGGCGAGGGCTGTGCCCGTCACCGGTGAGGGGCGCTCGCCGCATGATTCGCGCAAACGAATTCAGCGGCGGCAGAGCGCGATCGAAGTCATCCGCGTCGGTCAGCACTAGTACGTCCAAGGACATCTCCCCCAAACTTCGTGTGGGTTCCCCGGCCCGTAGGCACCTCAGGGAGATGTCTGCAAGCGCAGCGGTGATTACCCGCTCGCCGCGAAATTATGCAAAGTGTGTTGAATTAGCCGGCGACCACCGGCCTGGCTAACCGGATCCGCCCGTCCCATCCCGAAAAAGCCGATGGGCCCGGTCCGTTTTCACAGACCGGACCCATCCTCCCAGCAAGCTACTGATTGGCCTTCTGGCGCTGCTCAGCGGCCTCGGCGCCGCCGCGGGCCGCCTCGGCCTCGGCTTCCTTCTTCGCCGCGTCGCGCTGGGCTTCAGCCTTGTCCTGCTGGGCCTGGCCCTCGCGGGTGAGGTCGTCTTGACCCGTCACCGCGCCAACGGCCTCCTTAGCCTTGCCCTTGACGTCCTCAACGACGCCCTTGACGGCTTCAGCAGGTCCCGAGTTGTTGTCCGCCATGGATCAGTTCCTCCTCGTAGGCGTACCTGAGCGTTCCGCGCTCACTGCCGATCGCCAAGGCGACCGGCCCGGTCATGCGATGAGGCTGGCCCTTGCTTCTCAAGACCGTGAAATCCCCACCGCGATGGTGCGGATTCCCCCTGCCGGGTACCGCTCAAACATTCGCGGCCCGGCGGTGGTGAAGCCGCCGGATCGGGCGGCCTCACCTGGGCCGACAGCCGCGAAAAGCCGTCGCAATCGCCAACTCTGCGCATAACGCACCCCGCCGACGCCGCGTTGTGCTGCGATGAGGCAGGATGTGAAATGCCGTTCCGGAGACGTCACCCCGGGATGGCACTCTCATGCGAGGAGCCTGATGACGGAGTCCGGGGAGCCCACGGCGACGGAGAATGGATCAGCTGCCGGGCAGCCGCGACCCCGGCCCAAATACTCCCGAGTCCTGCTCAAACTCGGCGGCGAAATGTTCGGCGGCGGCCAGGTCGGCCTCGACCCCGACGTCGTGGCGCGGGTGGCCCGCCAGATCGCCGAGGTGGTGCGCGACGGTGTCCAGGTCGCCGTCGTCATCGGCGGCGGCAACTTCTTCCGGGGCGCGCAACTGCAGCAGCGCGGCATGGAACGCACGCGCTCGGACTACATGGGCATGCTCGGCACGGTCATGAACAGCCTCGCGCTGCAGGACTTCCTGGAAAAGGAGGGCATCGTCACCCGTGTCCAAACCGCGATCACCATGGGGCAGGTCGCCGAGCCCTACCTGCCGCTGCGCGCCGTCCGCCACCTGGAGAAGGGTCGTGTGGTGATCTTCGGGGCCGGCATGGGGCTGCCGTACTTCTCCACCGACACCACGGCCGCGCAGCGCGCGCTGGAGATCCGCGCGGACGTCGTCCTGATGGCCAAGGCGGTCGACGGGGTGTTCACCGAGGACCCGCGGGTGAACCCCGAAGCCGAGCTGATCGCCGCGATCAGTCACCGCGAGGTCATCGACCGGGGGCTGCGGGTGGCCGATGCCACCGCGTTCAGCCTGTGCATGGACAATGGCATGCCGATCCTGGTGTTCAACCTGCTGACCAATGGGAATATCGCCCGCGCGGTCGCCGGTGAGAAAATCGGGACACTGGTCACCACCTGAGGGGAAGCGCGAACGATGATTCGCCCTGGCGACGATGGAGAACGCAGTGATGTGGGGGCACCTCCCGCTTGCGGGGGAAAGGAGCGGCGCAATGATTGACGAGGCTCTATTCGACGCGGAAGAGAAAATGGAGAAGGCCGTAGCGGTCGCCCGTGACGACTTGTCAACCATTCGAACCGGCCGCGCCAATCCGGGCATGTTCTCCCGGATCGCCATCGATTACTACGGCGCCACCACCCCCATCACGCAGCTGGCCAGCATCAACGTCCCGGAGGCCCGGCTGGTCGTGATCAAGCCCTACGAAGCCGGTCAGCTGGGCGCGATCGAGACCGCGATCCGCAACTCCGATCTGGGCGTCAATCCCACCAACGACGGCACCCTGATCCGGGTGGCGGTGCCCCAGCTCACCGAGGAGCGTCGCCGCGAGCTGGTCAAGCAGGCCAAGGGCAAGGGCGAGGACGCCAAGGTGTCGGTGCGCAACATCCGCCGCAAGGCGATGGAGGAGTTGCACCGCATCCGCAAGGACGGCGAGGCGGGCGAGGACGAGGTCGGTCGCGCCGAGAAGGACCTGGACAAGACGACGCACCAGTACATCACCCAGATCGAAGACCTGGTCAAGCACAAAGAAGGCGAGCTGCTGGAGGTCTAGCGGCCGCTCAGCAGCTAAGTTCACCCGGGTCCGTGGCAACCACCGGCGCAGCCAGCACGCCCGACGAGCCGGCGCGTGAGGGCAAGAAGACCGCGCAGCCGGCCAAGACGACCTCCCGCGCGGGACGCGACCTGCGCGCGGCCATCGCGGTCGGCGCCGGGATCGGTGGCGTGCTCATCGTGACGCTGGTCTTCGCCCCCCGCTTCTGGGTGGCGATCGTCGCGATCGCCATCCCCGTCGCCACCCATGAGGTGGTGCGACGGCTGCGCGAGGCCGGATACGTCATCCCGCTGATCCCGTTGCTGATCGGCGGTCAGGCCACCGTCTGGCTGACGTGGCCGTTCCACGCCGCCGGCGCCCTGGCCGGCTTCGGCGGCACGGTGGTGGTGTGCAACGTCTGGCGCCTGTTTATGCAGGACAACAGCAAGCGACCCGAGCCCTTCGCCGGGTCCCCGTCGGCCAACTACCTGCGCGACGCCTCCGCGACGGTGTTCCTGGCCGCGTGGGTGCCGCTGTTCGCCTCCTTCGGCGCCATGCTCGTCTACCCCAAGGACGGCGCCGGCCGCGTGTTCTGCCTGATGGTCACCGTCGTCGCCTCCGACGTGGGCGGCTACGCCGTCGGGGTCCTGTTCGGCAAGCACCCGATGGTGCCCGCGATCAGCCCGAAGAAATCGTGGGAGGGTTTCGCCGGTTCGCTCGTCTTCGGAATCACCGCGGCGATCCTGACCGCGACCTTCCTGGCGCGCAAGCCGCTGTGGATCGGGGCGGTGCTGGGCGTGATCCTGGTGCTGACCTGCACGCTTGGCGATCTGGTCGAGTCGCAGATCAAGCGCGACCTGGGCATCAAGGACATGGGCCGACTACTGCCCGGCCACGGCGGCCTGATGGACCGGCTGGACGGCGTGCTCCCGTCGGCGGTCGCCGCGTGGACGGTGCTGACACTCGTGCCCTGAGAAGGGCCGATACTGGACTGGACATGGTCCAACAACTGGTCTTCACCGAACCCCGCCCCAGCAAGCCGCCGCGGCACCTGGCCGACCTCGACGCGGACGGGCGCGCCTCCGCCGTGGCCGAACTCGGACTGCCGGCGTTCCGCGCCAAGCAGCTCGCGCATCAGTACTACGGCCGCCTGATCGCCGACCCGCGCGAGATGACCGACCTGCCCGCGGCCGTGCGGAACCGGATCGCCGATGCGATGTTCCCGCACCTGCTCACCTCGGCCGCCGAGGTCACCTGCGATGCCGGGCAGACCCGAAAGACGTTGTGGCGCGGCACCGACGGGACCACGTTCGAGTCGGTGCTGATGCGCTACCCGCAGCGCAACACCGTGTGCATCTCCTCACAGGCCGGCTGCGGCATGGCCTGCCCGTTCTGCGCGACGGGGCAGGGGGGGCTGACCCGCAACCTGTCCACCGCGGAGATCCTGGAGCAGGTCCGCTCCGCCGCGGTGGCCCTGCGGGACGATTTCGGCGACCGGCTCTCCAACGTCGTGTTCATGGGCATGGGGGAGCCGCTGGCCAACTACGCGCGGGTGGTGGCCGCGGTGCGTCGCATCACCGAAGCGCCGCCGCACGGCTTCGGCATCTCGGCCCGCTCGGTCACGGTATCCACCGTCGGCCTGGCCCCGGCCATCCGCAAACTCGCCGACGAGCGGCTCGGGGTGACGCTGGCGCTGTCGTTGCACGCGCCCGACGACGAATTACGCGACACGCTGGTGCCGGTCAACAACCGGTGGAAGATAGCCGAGGCGCTCGACGCCGCCCGCTATTACGCCGACGTCACCGGCCGCCGGGTGTCGGTGGAGTATGCGCTGATCCGCGACGTCAACGACCAGCCGTGGCGCGCCGACCTGCTGGGCAAACGCCTGCATCGGGTGCTCGGCCCGCTGGTGCATGTGAACCTGATCCCACTCAACCCGACCCCCGGCAGCGAGTGGGACGCCAGCCCCAAGGCGGCGGAGCGGGAGTTCGTCCGCCGGGTCCGGGCGCACGGGGTGTCGTGCACGGTGCGGGACACCCGCGGCCGCGAGATCAGCGCCGCCTGCGGACAGCTGGCCGCCGAAGGCGGGTAGCTGGAGCGCGGGCGGTTTGGCCGGGGCCTGCGGACAGCTGGCCGCCGAAGGGTGAACCCGGGCGGCGCCCCGCACGTCTATCAGGCATAACACCAGCAAACGAGGTGATGCCATGATTGTTCGGTTCTTGACTCCGCTCAGGCTGTTGGCCGCGGCCCTTTTCGCCTCCGCTCTGATATTCGGACTCACCGACGCACCGCGCTCGGCGGCCGCCGACGACCGCCTGCAATTCACCGGGACGACCCTGAGCGGTGCGCCGTTCAACGGCGCCAGCCTGCAGGGCAAGCCCGCGGTGCTGTGGTTCTGGACGCCGTGGTGCCCGTTCTGCAACGCCGAGGCCCCGGGCGTGAGCCAGGTCGCGGCCGCCAACCCCGGCGTCACCTTCGTAGGCGTCGCGGCCCATTCGGACGTCGCGGCGATGCAGAACTTCGTCGCCAAGTACAACCTGAACTTCACCAACCTCAACGACACCGATGGCGCGATCTGGGCTCGCTACAACGTCCCTTGGCAGCCTGCCTACGTGTTCTACCGCGCGGACGGCAGCTCGACGTTCGTGAACAACCCGACTTCGGCGATGCCACAGCAGGAGTTGTCTGACCGGGTTGCCGCGCTGAGGTCCTGATGGATCAGGGTCTCGTCGGCCTGGCCTTCGCCGCCGGGCTGGTGGCGGCCCTGAACCCGTGTGGGTTTGCCATGCTGCCCGCGTACCTCCTGCTGGTGGTGCGGGGCCAGCGGAAGGGGTTGGCCGCGGCCGGACGGGCGCTGGCGGCCACCGCAGGCATGGCGCTCGGCTTCCTGACGGTGTTCGGCTCGTTCGGCGTGCTGACGGTGTCGGCCGCGAGCACCGTGCAGCGGTACGTGCCGTACGCCACGGTGATCGTCGGCGTGATTCTCGTAGCGCTTGGCGGTTGGCTGCTGTCCGGCCGGGGGCTGTCGGCGCTCACCCCGCGGCCGGTGGGCCCGCGGTGGGCGCCCACGGTTCGGCTCGGCTCCATGTACTCCTACGGCGTCAGCTACGCGATCGCCTCGCTCTCCTGCACCGTCGGACCGTTTCTGGCGGTCGCCGCGGCGGGCCTGCGGGGCGGATCGATCGTCACGGCCGTAGCGATCTACCTCGCCTACATCGGCGGCCTGACGCTGGTCGTCGGCGTCCTCGCGGTGGCCGCGGCCACCGCGAGCTCGGCGATGGTCGACCACCTGCGGCGCATCCTGCCGTTCGTCGACCGAATCAGCGGCGCGCTGCTGGTGCTGGTCGGTGTGTACGTCTGCTACTACGGCGCTTACGAGGTGCGCCTGTTGGGCGCCAACGCGAACCCGCGGGATGCGGTTATCACGGCCGCCGGGCGCGTTCAGGGGGCGTTGGCCGGCTGGGTGCATCAACACGGGGTTTGGCCGTGGGCGGTGGCCGCGCTCGCGCTGACGGCCCTCGTGGTCGGCGGCGCCCGGTATCGCCGGGCGAAACGTTAGGGCGGCGACTACCTGATCCAGCCGCGCCGGCGGCCCCACAGGTCGCGGACGAGGACGACGAGCACCAACGCGGCGAAGCCGATCAGGAACCAGTTCTCGACGTGGCCCACGTGGTTGCCGCGCAGCATCGCCAGCAGGAACCCGAAGATGACCAGGCCGGTGATGTGCCAGGTGCGGTGATTGATCCGGCTCCAGCCCCACGCCGCCGAAGGCACCTCAACGGTGTCGACGCCGGTGAACTGTTCCACCTCGGTACTGGCCACGGTGAGTCCCTTTCGTGATCGGCTGGTAGGGAGATTCTGGCACACCCGTCGCGGGACCGAGCAGGCACAATGAGTGGGTGACAATCGCGACGCCCGAGGGCCGCCTGCGCGTGCTGGTGCTGGGCAGCACCGGCTCGATCGGCACCCAGGCGCTGGAGGTGATGGCGGCCAATCCGGACCGCTTCGAGGTGGTCGGCCTGGCCGCGGGCGGCGCGAATCTGGACATTCTGCAGCGGCAGCGCGCCGAAACCGGCGTCACCAACGTCGCCGTCGCCGACGAACGCGCGGCGCAGATCGCCGACGTTCCCTACCGCGGCGCTGAGGCGGTGACCCGCCTGATCCAGGACACCGAGGCCGACGTCGTGCTCAACGCGCTGGTGGGCGCGCTGGGCCTGCGGCCGACGCTGGCGGCGCTGGAATCGGGCGCCCGGCTTGCGCTGGCCAACAAGGAATCCCTGGTGGCAGGTGGGCCGCTGGTCCTCGCGGCGGCGCGTCCGGGTCAGATCGTGCCCGTCGACTCCGAACACTCCGCGCTGGCGCAGTGCCTGCGCGGCGGCGCCCCCGAGGAGGTCGCGAAGCTGGTGCTGACGGCCTCCGGCGGGCCGTTCCGCGGCTGGACCGCCGCCCAGCTCGAGGGCGTCACCCCGGAACAGGCCGGAGCGCACCCGACGTGGTCGATGGGCCCGATGAACACCCTGAACTCGGCGTCGCTGGTCAACAAAGGCCTCGAACTCATCGAAACGCACCTGCTGTTCGGCATCGCCTACGACCGCATCGAGGTCGTCGTGCACCCCCAATCGATTGTTCATTCGATGGTCACCTTCGTGGACGGGTCGACCATCGCCCAGGCCAGCCCCCCGGACATGAAGCTGCCCATCTCGCTGGCCCTGGGCTGGCCGGCCCGGGTTCCGGGGGCGGCGGCCGCCTGCGACTTCCGCACCGCCTCTAGCTGGGAATTCGAGCCGTTGGACAGCGAAGTTTTCCCCGCCGTCGAGCTGGCCCGGTACGCCGGCCAGACGGGCGGCTGCATGACCGCCGTGTACAACGCGGCCAACGAGGAAGCCGCCGAGGCGTTCCTGCAAGGCCGCATCGGGTTCCCCGCCATCGTCAAAACCATCGCGGACGTGCTGCACGCCGCGGACCAATGGGCGGTTTCACCCGCTAACGTGGATGAGGTACTAGACGCGCAGCGCTGGGCGCGGGAGCGGGCGCAACGCGCCGTCGCACACGCACGGCCCACCGAGGCGTCCGTCAACGCCTCCGGAATGGTGTGAGAAAGGTCCTGCAGCGAAGATGATGTTCGTTATCGGCATTGTGCTGTTCGCCCTCGCCATCCTGATCTCGGTGGCCCTGCACGAGTGCGGCCACATGTGGGTCGCCCGCGCCACCGGCATGAAGGTGCGCCGCTATTTCGTCGGGTTCGGCCCCACGCTGTGGTCGACGCGGCGCGGCGAGACCGAGTACGGCCTCAAGGCCGTGCCGCTGGGCGGCTTCTGCGACATCGCCGGGATGACCTCGGTCGAGGAGCTGGCGCCCGACGAAACCGACCGCGCGATGTTCAAGCAGGACACGTGGAAGCGCGTCGCGGTGCTGTTCGCCGGGCCGGGCATGAACTTCGTCATCTGCCTGGTGCTGATCTACGGCATCGCCCTGATCTGGGGCTTGCCGAACCTACATCCGCCGACCAGGGCGGTCGTCGGCGAAACCGCTTGTGTCGCACCGGAAGTGGCCCCCGGCAAGATCGCGGACTGCACCGGCCCCGGTCCGGCCGCGCTGGCCGGGATCCGCGCGGGCGACGTCGTGGTCAAGGTCGGCGACACCCAAGTGTCGACCTTCGAGGACATGGCCGCCGCGATCCGCAAGATGCACGGCACCGTCCCGGTCGTCGTCGAGCGTGGCGGCAACACGATCACCACCTACGTCGACGTCACGCCCACCCAGCGCTTCTTGACGAACGGGCCCACCGGGCAGGGCGGTCAGGCGGCGCCGTCGACGGTCGGCGCCATCGGCGTCGCCGCCGTCAAGCTCGCACCCACGCACTACGGGGTGTTCTCCGCCGTGCCGGCGACGTTCGCGTTCACCTGGGACCTGACCGGCGAGGTGGGCAAGGCGCTCGTCACCATCCCCACCAAGGTGGGCGCCCTGGTGCACGCCATCGGCGGTGGACAGCGCGACCCGCAGACCCCGATGAGCGTGGTCGGCGCCAGCATCATCGGCGGCGACACCGTCGACCATGGGCTCTGGGTGGCGTTCTGGTTCTTCCTGGCCCAGCTGAACCTCATCCTGGGCGCAATCAACCTGGTGCCGCTGCTGCCGTTCGACGGCGGCCACATCGCCATCGCGACGTTCGAAAAGATCCGCAACCTCGTCCGATCGGCGCGCGGCATGGTCGCGGCCGCACCGGTGAACTACCTCAAGCTGATGCCCGCCACCTACGTGGTGCTGGTGTTCGTGGTCGGGTACATGTTGCTGACCGTGACCGCTGATCTGGTCAACCCGATCAGGCTCTTCCAGTAACGAGAGAAGGAAACAAGTGTCCGTTGGCCTGGGCATGCCGGACGCTCCGGCTCCCACGCTCGCCCCCCGCCGCAAGACGCGCCAACTCATGGTGCGCGATGTCGGCGTCGGCAGCGACCATCCGATTTCGGTGCAGTCCATGTGCACCACCAAGACCCACGACGTCAACACGACGCTGCAGCAGATCGCCGAGCTGACCGCCGCCGGCTGCGACATCGTGCGGGTGGCCTGCCCGCGTCAGGAGGACGCCGACGCGCTCGCCGAGATCGCGCGGCACAGCCAGATCCCGGTGATCGCCGACATCCACTTCCAGCCGAAGTACATCTTCGCCGCCATCGACGCCGGCTGCGCCGCGGTGCGGGTTAACCCCGGCAACATCAAGGAATTCGACGGCCGGGTCGGCGAGGTCGCCAAGGCGGCGGCCGCGGCCGGCATCCCGATCCGCATCGGCGTCAACGCCGGCTCGCTGGACAAGCGGTTCATGGAGAAGTACGGCAAGGCCACCCCCGAGGCGCTGGTCGAATCCGCGCTGTGGGAGGCCTCGCTGTTCGAGGAGCACGGCTTCGGTGACATCAAGATCAGCGTCAAGCACAACGACCCGGTCGTGATGGTCGCCGCCTACGAGCAGCTGGCCGCGCAGTGCGACTACCCGCTGCACCTGGGCGTGACCGAGGCCGGTCCGGCGTTCCAGGGCACCATCAAGTCCGCGGTCGCCTTCGGTGCGCTGCTGTCGCGGGGGATCGGCGACACCATTCGCGTGTCGCTCTCCGCGCCGCCGGTCGAAGAGGTCAAGGTCGGCATCCAGATCCTCGAGTCGCTGAACCTGCGGCCGCGCGGTCTGGAGATCGTGTCCTGCCCGTCCTGCGGGCGCGCCCAGGTCGACGTCTACACCCTGGCCAACGCGGTCACCGCCGGGCTGGACGGCCTCGACGTCCCGCTGCGGGTCGCCGTGATGGGCTGCGTGGTGAACGGCCCCGGCGAGGCGCGCGAGGCCGACCTGGGCGTCGCGTCGGGAAATGGCAAGGGACAGATCTTCGTTCGCGGCGAGGTGATCAAGACCGTGCCCGAAGCGCAGATCGTCGAGACGCTCATCGAGGAGGCCATGCGGCTGGCATCGGAGATGGGAACCGATCACGGTCCTGACACAACATCAAGCGGTTCGCCGATCGTGACCGTAAGCTGATGGGGTCCGATTTCCCGGTCCTTTAGTTCGCAGCACAGAGAGTTCGCCAGATGTCGGCTCCGCCCCTCTTCCGCCTTGTCGGCGAGCGACGGGTGTCGGTGGTGCGTGACGCCGCCGCCGTCTGGCGGGTGTTCGACGAGGATCCGGTCGGGTCGTGCATGGTCGCGGCCCGGGTGGCGGATCACGGCATCGACCCCAACTCCATCGGCGGGGAACTGTGGACCCTGCGCGGCGCGGACGAGTCGCTGTGCTTCGCCGGCGCCAACCTGATTCCGCTGCGGGGCACTCCGGCGGACATGGACGCCTTCGCCGACGAGGCGATGAGCGGAGCCCGCCGTTGTTCCTCCCTGGTCGGCCGGGCCGATCTGGTGATGCGGATGTGGGAACGGCTCGAGTCGGCGTGGGGCCCGGCCCGGGACGTGCGCGATCACCAGCCGTTGCTGGCGCTGTCCCGCCACCCCAACTGCGACATCGACACCGGGGTGCGGCAGGTCCGGCCGGACGAGCTGGACGCCTACCTGGTGGCCGCGGTGGACATGTTCATCGGCGAGGTGGGCGTCGACCCCCGCATCGGCGACGGCGGCCGGGGATACCGGCGCCGGGTGGCCAGCCTCATCGCGGCGGGCCGCGCGTGGGCCCGCTTCGAACAGGGCCAGGTCGTCTTCAAGGCCGAGGTGGGCTCGCAGTCGCCGGGCGTCGGGCAGATCCAGGGCGTATGGGTGCACCCCGAGTGGCGGGGCCTTGGCCTCGGCACCGCAGGGACCGCGACGGTGGCCGCGGTGATCGTCGGCAGCGGGCGCACCGCCAGCCTCTACGTCAACAGCTTCAACACGGTGGCTCGCGCCGCGTACGCCCGGGTCGGCTTCGCCGAGGTGGGCACCTTCGCGACGGTGCTGCTGGACTGACCCGCTTGCCGCCGAACGCCCGGGGTCCCGGGCGCTGGGCGGTCGCCGCGCGAGGGTGCGGCCAGCCGCACACCCGGCACCGAATTCGCGGCTCGCCGCGCACTCGGCGGAACGCCCGCGTTACATCACGGTCCGATCTCGGTGTGTCGACCCCGGTGCCGCAGCCGAGCTTCATAACATCTGTACCAATGGTCACAAAAACCCCACTGGTAATCGTGGCGGCCGGGTTGCTCCTCGCGGCCATCGCGACGTCCGGGTGCACCCCGCGACCCGACGGCCCCGGCCCGGCGGCCGAAAAGTTCTTCGCCGCCCTGGCGATCGGCGACACCGCCACGGCCGCCCAACTCAGCGACAACCCCAACGAGGCCCGCGAAGCGCTCAACGCCGCGTGGGCGGGGCTGCAGGCGAGCCACCTCGACACGCAGATCCTCAACGCCAAGTACGCCGAGGACACCGGCACGGTCGGCTACCGCTTCACCTGGCACCTGCCCAAGAACCGGACCTGGACCTATGACGGCCAGCTGAAGATGGCGCGCGACGAAGGCCGCTGGGAGGTCCGGTGGACCACCACCGGCCTGCACCCCAAACTTGGCGAGCACCAGACGTTCGCCTTGCGCGCCGACGCGCCGCGGCGCGCCTCGGTCAACGAGCTCGGCGGCACCGACGTGCTGGTGCCCGGCTACCTGTACCACTACACGCTGGACGCCACCCAGGCCGGATCCGGAGCCGCCCTGATCGGCACGGCGCACGCGATCGTGGACGTCCTGCGCCCGTTCAACGGCACGCTGGCCGACCCGCAGTTGCTCGCCGAGCAGGCCAGCTCGGCGACTCAGCCGGTGGACCTGGTGACGTTGCACCCCGACGACAACGACAAGGTCTTCCCGGCCATCGGCCGGCTGCCCGGCGTCGTCGTCACGCCTCAGCCCGAGATCCTGCCCACCGACCCGCATTTCGCCCCGGCGGTCATGGCCGAGGTGAAGAAGGCCGTGGTCGACCAGCTCGACGGCGAGGCGGGCTGGCGGGTGGTCAGCGTCAACCAGAACGGCGTCGAAGTCGAGGTGCTGCACGAGGTGGCGGGTTCGCCGGCGCCGTCGATCTCGATCACGCTGGACCGGGTGGTGCAGAACGCCGCGCAGCGCGCGGTGGACACCCGCGGCGGCAAGGCGATGATGGTCGTGATCAAGCCGTCGACCGGGGAGATCCTGGCGATCGCGCAGAACGGCGGGGCCGACGCCGACGGCCTGGTGGCCACCACCGGCCTGTTCCCGCCGGGTTCGACGTTCAAGATGGTCACCGCTGGCGCCGCCGTCGACCGCGACATGGCCACCCCCAACACCATGCTGGGCTGCCCGGGCCACCTCGACATCGGGCACCGCACCATCCCCAACTACGGCGGATTCGACCTCGGCGTGGTGCCGATGTCGCGGGCGTTCGCCAGTTCCTGCAACACCACCTTCGCCGAGCTCAGCAGCAAGATGCCGCCCCGGGGCCTGACGCAGGCGGCCAGCCGGTACGGCATCGGGCTGGACTATCAGGTGGACGGCATCACTACGGTGACCGGGTCGGTGCCCCCGACGGTCGACCTCGCCGAGCGCACCGAAGACGGTTTCGGCCAGGGCAAGGTGCTGGCCAGCCCGTTCGGCATGGCCCTCGTGGCGGCCACCGTCGCGGCAGGCAAGACGCCGACGCCGCAGCTCATCGCGGGCCGACCGACCGCGGTGCAGGGCGACACCACCCCGATCAGCCCGAAGATGGTGGACGCCCTGCGGCCGATGATGCGGCTGGTGGTGACCAATGGCACCGCGAAGGAGATCGCCGGCTGCGGGGCCGTCTACGGGAAGACCGGTGAGGCCGAATTCCCGGGCGGATCGCACTCCTGGTTCGCCGGGTACCGCGGCGACCTGGCGTTCGCGTCGCTGATCGTCGGGGGCGGCAGCTCGGAATACGCGGTCCGGATGACGAAGGTGATGTTCGAGTCGCTGCCGCCCGACTTCCTGGCCTAGCGCCCAGCCCGGTAGCCCCTGCTGGGCGAGGGTGCGCAGAATGCCGCCCGCAGCGGCGTGTCGTCGTACAAACACGCACGCTCGCGAGGGTCCCGGGAGCGGTAAATTGCGAACATGACGGATCCCGGCGGCGACATGGTGGCATTGCGGGTCTCCGACGCCGACCGCAACGGCACCATGCGGCGACTGCACAACGCCGTCGCGCTCGGGCTGATCGACATCGACGAGTTCGAGCAGCGCTCGTCCCAGGTGTCGTATGCCCGGACCCGGGGCGAGCTGGACGGGCTGGTTGGCGACCTGCCCGGGCCGGGCGCCATCGTCACCTCCGCGGCCGACCGGGTGGAGCTGCGCGGCTGGGCCGGCTCGCTGAAACGCCACGGCGAGTGGACGGTGCCCACCCGCCTGGCCCTCGTCCGCCGGCTGGGCTCGATCGAACTCGACCTCACCAAGGCGCGGTTCGCGGGCCCGGTGGTGGTGATCGAACTCGACATGAGGGGCGGCTCGGTGGACATCCGGCTGCCCGACGGGGCGAGCGCGTCGATCGACGACGTCCAGGTCTATGTGGGCAGCGCCCGCGACCGCCGCAGGGACGCCCCCGGCGAGGGAAGGCCGCATGTGATCCTGACCGGGCGGGTGGTGTGCGGCTCGGTGAACATCCGGGGACCGCGGCGTTCGCTGATCCGCGGCCGGCTGGACGGTTTGCGTCGCGCATGACTCGGCCCGGGAGGCTGGCGTGTCGCCGCCCTCGGTGCGCGCCTCGACGCCGAGGATGCGCACGCGACGCCGCCGACGCACCCGCACCGACGGCGCCGCGGAGTGAGCGTCGCTAAGCTGGCCCCATGCCTGCTCGCACCGCGCTTTCCCCGGGAGAGTTGTCCCCGACTCTGCCGGTGCCCGTCCGCATCCCGCGCCCGGAGTACGCCTGGAAATCCAGCGTGCGCGAGGGCAGCGAGCCGTGGGTGCAGACGCCGGAGGTGATCGAGAAGATGCGCGTCGCCGGCCGGATCGCGGCCGGCGCGCTGCAGGAGGCGGGCAAGGCCGTGGCGCCAGGGGTGACGACCGACGAACTGGACCGGATCGCCCACGAGTACATGATCGACCACGGCGCCTATCCATCGACCCTGGGCTACAAGGGCTTCCCGAAGTCGTGCTGCACGTCGCTCAACGAGGTCATCTGCCACGGCATCCCCGACTCGACCGTGATCGCCGACGGGGACATCGTCAACATCGACGTCACGGCCTACATCGACGGGGTGCACGGCGACACCAACGCGACGTTCCTCGCCGGCGACGTGTCCGAGGAGCACCGGCTGCTCGTGGAGCGCACCCGGGAGGCGACGATGCGCGCGATCAATGCCGTCAAGCCGGGACGGGCGCTCTCGGTCGTCGGCCGCGTCATCGAGGCCTACGCGAATCGGTTCGGCTACAACGTGGTTCGCGACTTCACCGGCCACGGCATCGGCACCACGTTTCACAACGGCCTGGTGGTGCTGCACTACGACCAGCCGTCGGTGGCGACGATCATGCAGCCTGGCATGACGTTCACCATCGAACCGATGATCAACCTCGGAAGCCTGGACTACGAGATCTGGGACGACGGCTGGACCGTGGTCACCAAGGACCGCAAGTGGACCGCGCAGTTCGAGCACACCCTCCTGGTGACCGACACCGGCGTCGAAATCCTCACCTCCGTTTGAGGAAGCCGTGAACCCTTGAGCGGGGCGCTGCTGGTCGCCGGCACCAGCTCCGACGCCGGGAAATCGGTGGTGGCGGCGGGTCTGTGCCGGTTGCTGGCACGCCGCGGCGTTCGGGTGGCGCCGTTCAAGGCGCAGAACATGTCCAACAACTCCGTGGTCACCGTCGAAGGTGGCGAGATCGGCCGGGCGCAGGCGCTGCAGGCGCGGGCGGCGGGGCTGGAGCCCAGCGTGCGGTTCAATCCCATCCTGCTCAAACCGGGCAGCGATCGGACGTCGCAGCTGGTGATCCGGGGCCAGGTCGCCGATTCGGTCACGGCGGCAAGCTATGTGAAGCATCGCGACCGCCTCGCCGGGATCGTCGCACACGAATTGTCCGCCCTGCGTGCCGAGTTCGACGCCGTCATCTGCGAAGGCGCCGGCTCACCGGCCGAAATCAATTTGCGCGCCACGGATCTGGCCAACATGGGCCTGGCCAGGGCGGCGGACCTGCCGGTGATTCTGGTCGGTGACATCGACCGCGGCGGGCTGCTGGCCCACCTGTTCGGGACGGTCGCCGTGCTCGATCCCGACGACCAGGCGCTGATCGCGGGCTTCGTGGTCAACAAGTTCCGCGGTGACCCCGCTCTGCTGGAACCCGGGCTGCGCCAGCTGCGGGCGATGACCGGGCGCCCGACCTACGGGGTGTTGCCGTACACCGACGAGCTCTGGCTGGACGCCGAGGACTCCTTATCGGTGGTCGCGCACCGCGTCGTCGGCAGCCCCGCGCCGCCGCGCGGGCGCGAGTGGCTGCGGGTGGCCGCGATCCGGCTGCCCCGGATCTCCAACTCCACCGACGTCGAGGCGCTGGCCTGCGAACCTGGCGTCATGGTGCGCTGGACTACCGACCCCGCCGACCTGGCCGACACCGACCTGATCGTGCTGCCCGGGAGCAAATCCACCGCCGCCGATTTGGCCTGGCTGCGCGAGCTCGGGCTGGCCGACGCGGTCACCGCGCACGCCGCGACCGGCAAGCCGGTGCTGGGCATCTGCGGGGGCTTCCAAATGCTGTGCCGGCGCATCGACGACACCGTGGAATCGGGGGCGGGCGAGGTCGCCGGTCTGGGCCTGTTGAACGCGGACATCGTCTTCGGCGAGGCCAAGGTTCTGCGTCGCTGGCCGCGGCCCCTCGCCGGCTACGAAATCCACCACGGCCGCGTCTCGCGTTGCGCCGAGGAGAGCTGGTTCGGCGCGGAGGGCGGGCGCGACTGCGAACCACACGGCCTCGCGCGGGGCGCGGTCTTCGGCACCCACTGGCACGGGCTGCTCGACAACGACGACTTCCGACGCGCGTGGCTTACCCGCGTGGCGGCCGCGGCGGGCCGTGGCGGGTTCGTCGTCGCCCACACCGACGTCTCCGCGCGACGCGACGCTCAGCTGGACACAATCGCCGATTTGCTGGCCGCCCATCTCGACGTCGACGCGGTTCTGGGCCTGCTCGACGGTGTGCCGCCACGACGACCGCATATCGCAACTCGGTTGCGGCCGTAGGGCATTCACGCGCATGTGCGCACACGGCAATCGAATTTACGGCGACGCAAAACCCGTTGGGCGCGCACGGAATTCGACAAATCCTCGCGCGCGCAGGCCGATCGGCTGTAGCGTGCGTGAATGCCCTCCATGATGACCACGCTCGACGGGTTCCCCGTCCCGGTAGCGGTGGCTGGTCCCGAGCAGGGCGTCGTGGTGGCCATCCTGGGGGACGAGGAACGAGTTCCCGCCGCGTATGACGCGGTCTGCGAGCGTCTGCACACGGCATCGCTTCGGACCGTCGTCATCGGCCTCGACCCGCGCCTGACCCCCAAATCGGTGATCGGCATCCTCGACGCGCTGGGAATCGGCTGGGCCGTCGTGGTTGGCGACCGCGCCGGCGGCGACCTGGCCTGGGAATTGGCGGCGACGAAGCTGGGCCGGTTCGTCGGACTGGTCGTTATCGACCGTGGGCACCCGCGGGCCGCCGACCGCGACGGCGTGGTTCGCGACGACCACTGCCCGCCGGTGGAGATCGGCACCACCGTGCTGGTCAGCTCCCCGGCGGCGCGCGCGGTGGCCCGCGCCAGCCAGCAGTACGTCTACGCGGAATACCGTGTGGTGCACCTGGGGCGGCGCACGGTGCAGGAGTCGACGGCACAGTTGGCCGCCGAGATCGTGTTGCGCACCAGTACCTGGTAGCCACCCCTTCACGCCGAAGATCCACTCGCACAAGCGCTTTGCCCGGTCCTCCGCGCGCGGGCGGCGCCGGTCGGTGCGGGGCGGTACCGTGTCGAACGGAGCCCGGAGCGCCCGCGCTGAGCGGTCGCTCGACATGAAATCGGGGAAAGGACGCTCGGTTGTGAACGCCCGTGGGCGCCCGGTGGTGGGCCTGACCTCATACCTGGAGCGGGTCCGGACCGGCATCTGGGAGATGCCCGCGGGCTACCTGCCGGCTGATTACTTCCAGGGCGTCGTCATGGCCGGCGGGGCCGCGGTGTTGCTGCCACCCCAACCGGCGGAACCGCAGACCGTCGGCTCGGTCTTGGACGGCCTGCACGCGCTCGTGATCACCGGGGGCTACGACTTGGACCCCGCCGGGTACGGCCAGCGCCCGCATCCGAGCACCGATCGGCCGCGCGTGGACCGCGACGCCTGGGAGTTCGCATTGCTGCGCGGCGCGCTGGACCGGGGTTTGCCGGTGCTGGGCATCTGTCGTGGCGCGCAGGTGCTCAACGTGGCGCTCGGCGGCACCCTGCATCAACACCTGCCCGACGTGCTCGGACACGACGGGCACCGGGCGGGCAACGGGGTGTTCACCAAATTGCCGGTGCGCACGGTCGCGGGCAGCCGGCTGGCCGCCCTGGTGGGGGAGTCCACCACCGCGCAGTGCTATCACCACCAGGCGATCGACCAAGTCGGTGAGGGTCTCGTGGTCAGCGCCTGGGACCCCGACGGTGTGGTCGAGGCGCTGGAGCTGCCCGGAGACAGCTTTGTCCTTGCGGTGCAATGGCATCCGGAACAGTCCCTGGACGACATGCGCCTCTTCGCCGCGATCGTGGACGCCGCGCGGTCGTATGCGACGCGCGCGAGCTGAGCGCGGCTACGCGACCGTTCCCCGGCAGACCGCCAGCGGCGCCGTGGCCGCCGCCCACGCCCGTGGTACCGACAACCCGCCGACCGGCGTCGCGCGGCCGACCGCCACGGTGATCGTCGCGTCGGCCGCCGCACGCCGATTGGGCAGCAGGCATTGCAGGGCCGCCGCCTTGTTGAGCGAATTCAGGTGGGCGATCGCGACCCCCGACGGCGCCGTCAGGGAGCTCAGTTTCGACAGGGGAGAGGTCACCGACGCGAGGGAGACGTCGAACGTGGCCAGCGGGGACGAGGACAGCGTCCGCAGCGCGCCGGGTGCGGCGGAGATCAGCTGCCGGCCCGTGGCGACGACCTCCGGCGCCGACTCCAGCGCCCACGTGCCTTGGGCCGGGCCGCCGGGCGGCAAGGTGAACGGGGTAATGGCCGCGGCATCGGCCGAGGCCTCGGCGTAGGCGTACATGGCCGCGGTGTCCTGGGCCCACATCCGTTCGTATTCGGCCTCGGTGTCGGCGATCGCGGGACCGGCCAGCCCCAGGGGGTTCGCCAGGATCAGCGACCTGCGCAGCACGCGGTTGGCGCCGATCGTCGGCGGCGGCACCGTCGCCGCCAGCGCCGTCTCGTGCGCGCTCGCGGCCGCGGCGGCCTGGGTGGCCGTCTGCTCGGCCCGTATCGCCGTGGCGTCGAGCCATTCGACGTAGGGGAACGCGCCTCCCGGCGCGGGTGCTGGCCCATCCCAGCCGGCCACCAGCTTCGCGGTCACCGCCCGGTAATCCGCGACCGCGGTGTGCAGCCGAACGGCCAGCCGGGCCCAGGCGCCCGCGGCTTCGGCCATCGGCCCTGAGCCGGGGCCGTCATGGAGTTGGCCGGAAACGATTTCCGGCGGAAGCGTGGTGAAGTTCATTGCTATCTCTGCCTAACGACGGCGCTCTAAGCCCGGAAATTGGACTCTTCTGTTGGGACGTAGGCACGGGGGTTACAGGCCTACTTGCAACGGCGGCAGTGCAACGACGGCGGCTGCCGCGGCTTGTCGAGCGCTCAGCAACGAGCGACGCAGAGCTGCGTCAACAGATCCCGGTGAAGTGGTGGTGCCGCGGGAGCACGCGACGGCGGGCGCGGTAGCCGAAACACCGCGGCCGCGAACGAGGCCGGTAACGGCGACCCCACCGACGGTGGTGACGAGCGGGCCCACGTCGGCGGCCGATCCCGCGTCATCCATGCGTTCTTGGTGGTGCTGTGATGCATCGGGGCTGAGCCGGTTGAAAAGCGTTGTGCCGCAGGGCTCATGTCGCCCGCACGCCCGAGTGCCTGGCCGACCCCGGGGCGCGCGGCTTCGTGGGACACACCCGGGTGCGGCGACCCGACGCCGGCGACCGCGGTCCCGCGCGATGCCCAGCCCGAGGTCACGGCGCAGAACACGCAAAGCGCCGCAACGATGGCGATGGCTGACCGCCATCGCCGGTCTCTAGGTGCGCCTCCGACTGCCACAGTGGCCCGAATTTACAACACGAGGCTTGGCGGCCAAGGCGTGCGAGCTGTGAAAACGATCAAAGTCCGGTGTGGGTTTCACGATCGCCCGACCTTTGCGGCGCCGGGGTGATATTGGCCACTGGCCCATCGGGCAATCGCGGTGCCGCGCTCGGCGGGCGGCTGACGGTGGCAGCGACTAGCGGTCGGCGGCAGGGGATTTGAAGGCGATGAGCGGGATGGCTATCTCGGCGGGTGTCGCCGCGCCGTGAAATCCTATGAGGCGGGCCGATTCCGGCGGCTCGTGGCCCGTTGCCAGCACGGCGGCATCGCCGGTGCAGACGGCGACGACATCGCCGATTCGTGCTAGGTGGGCCGGGTTGACCGGACCGAACATCCCGGCGGCCACGGCCTGCTCGCGGCTGTAGATGTCCGCCCTGCCGTCGAGTACTGCGCTCCAGGCCGCCTGCACGTCCGCCGCCGCCCCGGGCTCGGTGTGCAGGTAACGCACCCGCGGCTCGCCGGCGACCACGCGGATCCCCGCGCCCAGCCGTGGGTCGGTGTCGAGGTCGACCCGGGCGCCGGGTGGAACGTTGAATCCGCCGTGGTCGGCGGTCACCAGTAGCGCCGCGGTCGGGGGGAGCGCGTCGACCAGCCGGGTCAGCAGCGTGTCGACCTGGACGGCCGCGTCGTGCCATTGGGACGATCCGACGCCGAAGGCATGCGCGGCGGTGTCCAGGGCGGCGGTGTAGCCGTAGACCAGGCCGGGTCCCGCACACAGCTCGTCGACGACCCGCTGCGCGTTGTCGTCGCCCGGCTGGATGGGGCGGAATTCGGCGCCCCGGTACGCCGCGTCGGTCAGCCCGCTACCCATGAACGCGGCCGGCAACACAGCCCGCGCGCTGATGCCGGCCCGGTTGAGCCGCCCGAACCAGGTCGGTAACGGCTGCCACTCGGTGTGCGGTGGGTCGTCGCGCCACAGGATGTGGTTGATCACGCGATCCGAGCCGGGGACGTTGAGCGTGAAGCCCAGGATCCCATGCTCGCCCGGTTGCGCCCCGGTGCCCATCGACACCAGGCTGGTCGGGGTGGTCGACGGAAAGGTGCAGGTCAGCTCCGTGAGGCGGCCCAGCTGGCCCGCCGCCACGGCGGCGAGTAGCGGCGCGCTACCGGCCAGCTCGCCGAGCAGGTGCCAGCCCAGGCCGTCGACCAGCACGACCGCGACGCGATCGATCTGTTCGGAGCCGGCCCAATCGGACAGGCCCAGCTTGTCGACGGCGCCCGGCGCGCCGAGCAGCGCGGCGGCGGCGGGCAGCACGTCGCAGAGGGAACCGGGCACCGGGCCAGTCTGGCACGAAATTAGACGTGCGCCAGTCGCCGGCTTGTCACGCGCAGCTGCCGATCGGTCGCCTCGGCGAGGGAACGGGCCTGCCGCGGGGAGAGCCGGCCGCACAGCCGCCCCCAGTGCAACGCGACCTCGTCACCGGGGGCCACGTCGGGCACGGCGCTGTAGCCGTCCGTCCAGACGTCGAAGGGCCGGGGCGACGGTTCGGACAGCGCGAGCGCCTCACCGTCGAGCACCAGTTGCCGGCACCGCACCTGGATCCGGTCGTGGTCGCGGCTGAGCACGGTCCCCCAGGTGATGCGGCAGTTGTCGAGCACGTTGAGCGGATGCTCGTCCATGCCCCGGCCCAGAAACCGCGTCCACGGGTACACGCCGAACACGTGAAAGCTGTGATTGGCGGCGGCCTCGCCCGCGAGGCCCCGTGTCAGGTGTGACCAGTAGCGGCCCGCCTGCGGGCCGATGATCGCGAGCAACGCGTTAAAGAAGCCCTGCGGGTCCAGGTCGGCCCCGACGCCGCCGCCCAGCCAGTACGACTCGACGAGCCGGTGGTCCAGCGGGTCGGCGATCCCGGTCAGCGCCGACAGCACCCGCAGGTACGGCCATGCCCCGGAGAACCTGGCCGCCGCCCGGCGCACCTCGTCCTCGGAACCGTCGCGCAGGGTGGCGCCCAGCGGGGGGCCGCAATAGCCCAGCGCGTTGGGCGCGTGGGCGTAGCGGGCGAACATCTCCACGCCGCTTTGCGAACCGCCGGCGTCCCGGGTCAAGCGCGCCCCACCAGCTTGACGGCGTCACGGTGCATCCGGCCGAAGTTGTAGTAGGCCGCGCAGGCCCCCTCGGGGGACACCATGCACGTGCCGATCGGGGTCTCCGGGGTGCACGCGGTCCCGAACACCTTGCATTCCCACGGCTTCAGCACGCCCTTGAGCACCTCGCCGCACTGGCATGCCTTGGGGTCGGCGACCCGCACGCCCGGCATCGAGAATCGCAACTCGGCGTCGAATTCCGCGAAGTCGTCGTGCAGCCGCAGCGCGCTCTGGGAGATGAAGCCCAGCCCGCGCCATTCGAAGTGGGGACGGAGCGCAAAAACCTTGCCCATCAACGCCAAAGCGGCCGGGTTGCCGCGTTCGGGCACCACGCGTGTGTACTGGTTCTCCACCTCGCAGCGGCCCTCGCGGATCTGGGTCAGCAGCATCGCGACCGCGGCCAGGATGTCCAGTGGCTCAAAACCGGCCACTACCAAGGGCTTTCGGTACACCTCGGGAACGAATCGGTAGGGCCGGTTGCCCACCACCGTCGACACGTGCCCGGGGCCGATGAACCCCGACAGTCGCAGGTCCGGCGATTCCAGGATGGCCTTGATCGGCGGGACGATCATCACGTGGTTGCAGAACACGCTGAAATTGGTCAGCCCCTGTTCGCGCGCCCGTACCAGGGTCACGGCCGTCGACGGCGCGGTCGTCTCGAAACCGATGGCGAAGAACACCACATGCTTGTCCGGGTTGTCGAGCGCGATCTTCAGCGCGTCCAGCGGCGAGTAGACGAACCGCACGTCGGCCCCGCGCGCCTTGGCGTCCAGCAGGCTGCCGTTGGAGCCGGGGACGCGCATCATGTCGCCGAAGCAGGTGAATATCACGTCGGGCTGGCCGGCCAGCCACATCGCGTCGTCGATGCGGCCCATCGGGATCACGCAGACCGGACACCCGGGGCCGTGCACGAGTTCGACGTTCTCGGGCAGCAGGTGCTCGATGCCATGCCGGTAGATGGTGTGCGTGTGACCGCCGCACACCTCCATGAACTTGAACTGCGCACCGTCGGTGCCGGCAAGTCGCCCGATGGCGCCCAGCAGCTTTCGCGCCGCGGCCGGGTCGCGGAACTCGTCAACGAATTTCATGACGGTCCTTCCTTCTCAGACGATCGACGACGAGTCGAAGGCTTGAATCTCGGTGTCGTAGGCGTCGCCGAGTTTCTGGACGGCCGCCAGGGTGAGCAATGCCTCGGTCTCGTCGATTTTGGCCATCGCGAACCCGACGTGGACCAGTACCCAGTCGTCGGGCTCGGGCATGTCGTCCTCCAGCAGCCGCACGCTGATGGTGCGCTGCACCCCGCTCACGTCCACCTTGGCCAAATAGTTTGCGGGATCGGTGATCTCGACGATCCGACCCGGAATGCCCAGGCACATTTTTTGACTCCTCTCTGGTGGCGACCCGCTGCGCCCGGCTCCGCCGCGCTTGCGATCGCCACGCTCTCAACAGATCCGCGGCAGGGGATCTCCGACGAGCATGTCGACGATCCGCGTGCCGCCGAATCCGGTTCGCAGCACCACGCTTTCGGCTGGTTCGGCGACGATTTCGCCGACCTCGGCCGCGCCGGTGCCCAGCGGGTGCGACCGCAGCGCGGCCAGCCCGGCGTCCGCCTCCTGCGGCGCCACGACGGCGATGAACTTGCCCTCGTTGGCGACGTACAGCGGGTCGATACCGAGCAGCTCGCAGGCGCCGTTCACCATGGGCGCCACCGGAAGCCGCTCCTCTTCGAGCAGCACGCCGAGGCCGCAGGCCTGGGCCAGTTCGTTGCACACGGTGCCCACCCCGCCCCGCGTCGCGTCGCGCATCCACCGGGTGGACGGCGCGGCCGCCATCAGCAGCTCCACCAGGGGGCTGACCGACGCGGTGTCGGAGGCGATGTCGGCCTCGATGGCCAGGTCGCCGCGCGCGAGCATGACCGCCATGCCGTGGTCGCCCATCGACCCCGACAGCAGCAGCTTGTCACCGGGCCGCACCGCCGCCGCAGACAGCGCGCGCCCCGCGGGAATGACACCGGCCCCGGCGGTGGTGACGAACACCCCGTCGGCGGCGCCCTTCGGCACCACCTTGGTGTCGCCGGTGACGATTCGCACGCCCGCCGTGGCGGCCGCCGCCGCCATGTCGGCGACGATCTCCTTCAACTCGGCGATGGGAAAACCCTCTTCGAGCACGAACGCCGCCGAGATCCACGACGGCACGGCGCCGGCCATCGCGAGGTCGTTGCAGGTGCCGTGCACGGCGAGCGCGCCGATGGAGCCGCCGGGAAAGCGCCTGGGCTGCACCACGAACGAGTCCGTGGACATCGCCACGCGCTCGCCGCCGGGCAGGGTCAGGACCGCGCTGTCACCGAGTGACTCCAGCAGCGGGTTGCGAAACGCCTCCATGAACACGGCGTCCACCAGCGCCGCGGAGGCCTTGCCGCCCGCGCCGTGCGCGAGCGTCACGTGGTCGTCGAGGAGGCGGGGGCGGCGCCTGCGGAACGATTCGATCCGCTCGATCACCTCGCCTTCGGCGAAGCGTGGCCCCGACGAAAGGTATTCACCCGCCGACTTGTTCATGCCGCCCCCAGACCGTGCTCGCCGCGGAGATGTTGATGCACGCTGCGCCACAGCTGGTAGCCCAGCAGCGCCTGCGATTCCTGGATCCGGTGCACGCTTTGCGAACGGACGATGAAGCAGGCGTCCACATCCGGGTTGTTCGCGAAGGCGCCGCCGTCGTAGCCGGCGAATCCGATGGTGTACAGGCCGCGCTGACGCGCTTCGGCCAGCGCGGCGAGCAGGTTGGGCGAGCCGCCGCTGGTCGACATGGCGATCGCGATGTCGCCGGCGGTCGCGCGGGCGATCAACTGCCGGGCGAACACCAACTCGAATCCGACGTCATTGCCCAGCGCGGTCAGGATGGCCTGGTCGGTGGTCAGCGGCCACGCGGGTAACGGCTTGCCGACCGGGGGCCGGGCGAACAGCCTTGCCAGCGTGGTGGAATCGGTGCAGCTGCCGCCGTTGCCGAAGGTGAACATCCGCCCGCCCGCGGTGAAACGGCGCGCCAGCTCGGCGGCCGCCTGACCGAGCAGTGCGGCGTTGGCCTCCAGCGTCGATCGCCGCAGTGCCAGGCTCTCGGCGGCCTTGGCCTGCGCCGACGCGGCCAAGTCGGCCAGCAGGGAGGCGGGATCGTCTTCCTGGGCGTCGATGAACGGGTACAGGAAGTTGGTGGGTTCGTCCGCGGGACTCATCGGCCCTCCTCGTCTTCCAGTCTGCCGATCGCCATGCCCGCGTGCACGAGGATCAGCTCGCCGGCTTCGACCGGCTCGATCAGCGTGGTCACCACGGTCTCCACGCCCCGCGCGGTGCGCACGACGGCGTGCCCGTCGGCCGACGCGGTCACCGCCTCGCCGGGGCGTCCCTCGTCGCTGCACGTGACGCAAACCGACTCGGAGTGTTCGGGTTTGAGCAGGCCGGGGTGTTCGAAACACACGTGGGTCAGCTCCCACAGCAGGTGGTAGAACAGCACGAAGCCACCGGTCGCGGGCACGCGCGGGTCGGGGTCGTCGAGCCACAGCACGTGGTCGGCCATCCCCGCAGGGGGCCGTTCGCCGCTGCCGATCCAGATCGTCGTGGCCCCCCACGCGGGTGCGCGCCGCATCACGGAGCGGACCTGCGCCTCGTCGGCGCCGGCAACCGCGACCACGATGTCGCCGGGGCGCACCGAGACCCGCACCAGGTCCACGAGGTCGGGCCCGGTCAACGCCACCGCGGGCAGCGCTCTTTTGCCCATGATGACCGGGTGGACGAATTCGACCGCGATGTGCAGCGCGTGCGGTTCCCACGACGGCGCGATGGACCACATGGTGGCGCCGGCGGCGAAGCGCCTGGCCAGCGTGAAGGCGGTGGCAGCGAGGTCTTCGGCCAACTCGGCGCCCAGCCCGCGATCGATGGCCGTGGTGGTCATGGGTCAGCCCTCCTCCTGCGCGGTCAGCATGGCGATCGCGGCCTGGCCCAGGGCGAGTCCGCCGTCGTTCGGCGGCACGGCGTGGTGGGTCAGCACCTCGAACCCGGCCAGCCGCAACCGTTCTCGACATGCTCTCAGCAACAACACGTTCTGGAACACTCCGCCGGTAAGCCCCACCAGCCGGGTGGTGCCGGCCACCTGGGCGACCGCCTCGGCGACGGCGACCGCGACGGCCCGGTGAAACGCCGCGGCCAGCGGCGCGGGTCGCGCGCCGGCGCCGAGCGCGGACACCAACGCCCGCACCAGGGGGGCGGGGTCGATCACCCCGTCGGCGCGCACGGTGAGCGGCAGCGGCGGCCCGTCCTGCGCGTCCGCCGATTCCGCCAGTGCCTCCAGCTCGATGGCGGCCTGGCCTTCGTAGTCGATGCGATGCCGCACCCCGAGCAGCGAGGCGACCGCGTCGAAGAGGCGGCCCATGCTCGAACAGGGCACGCATCCGGTTCCCGTCTCCAATTGTGAACGGGTGACGCGTAATTCGTCTCGATTCGCGGCGGCGACGGGCGCCAGGTCGGGGGTCCAGCCGATGCCGGCGGACCACAATTGGGACAGCGCCATCCGCCATGGGTTGCGCACCGCGGCGTCACCGCCGGGCAGCGGGACCGGCAGCAGGTGGGCCGCCCGGACGAATCGGTGGCTGTCGGCGCCGAGCCGCAGAATTTCGCCGCCCCAGATGGTCTCGTCGCATCCGTAGCCGGTGCCGTCGAAGGAGACGCCGATGACGGGTTCGCCGAGGCGTCGGTGCTCGGCCAGCAGCGACACGACGTGCGCGTGGTGGTGCTGAACGAGGTCCAGCGGTCGGGCGTCCGCGCGACGCTCAGCCCAGCTTCGGGTGTGGTACCCGGGATGCAGATCGGCGGCCAACCGCGCCGGCTCGCCGCGTATTTCGCTGAGCTGGGTCACCGCCCGCTCGAACGCGCGCAGCGTCTCCCAGGTGCCCATGTCGCCGATGTGCCCGGACAGGTACGCTCGCGGGCCGTCGGTGAGGCAGAACGTGTTCTTCAATTCCCCGCCGACGGCCAGCACGGGCGGGCCGGGGATATTCAGGTCGACCGGCAGCGGCGCGTAGCCACGGGAGCGGCGGATCGGCAGTTCGCGACCGTCGACCACACGGACCACCGAGTCGTCGCACGGGACATGGATCGGGCGGTCGTGGTCCAGGGTCGCATCGCAGAGCGCCGGAAGGCGCTGTGCCGCATCGTCGTCGGTGAAGCAGATGGGTTCGTCGGAGCGGTTGGCGCTGGTGAGCACGAGTGCGTCGGGCACCGGCGCGGGGGCGCCCGGGACGGGTGCGAGGAGCAGGTGATGCAGGGGGGAGTACGGCAGCATCAGGCCGAGCAATGGGCTACCGGGGGCGACCCCGTCGGCGACCGGGGCGTCCGGCCGGCGCTTGAGCAACACGATCGGGCGGGCGGGGCCGAGCAGCACCGCCGCCTCGGTGTCATCGACGTGGGCGTAGCGGCGCGCGACGTCAAGGTCGCGAACCATCACGGCAAAAGGCTTGGCGCCGCGAGCTTTTCGTATGCGCAGCGCGGCGACCGCCGTGTCGTCGGCGGCGGCGCAGGCCAGGTGGTAGCCGCCGATGCCCTTGATGGCGACCACGGCGCCCGAGGCCAGCGCGCGTTGGCCGGCCGCCAGCGCGGCGTCCGCCCCTTCGACGGGCCCCGCCGCCGACCGGAACCGCAGGGACGGCCCGCAATCGGGGCAGGCGATGGGCTGCGCGTGGAACCGGCGATCCGCCGGGTCGTGGTATTCGGCGGCGCAGCGTTCACACATGGCGAACCCCGCCATGGTGGTGGCCGGCCGGTCGTAGGGCAACTCGCGGATGATGGTGAATCGCGGTCCGCAGTTGGTGCAGGTGACGAACGGGTGGCGGTAGCGCCGGTCGCGCGGGTCGAACAACTCGGCTACGCAGTCCTCACACACCGCGACGTCGGGCGGAATCGGAGTCGTTCCACCGGGGGCGGCCCGGCTGGCCACGATCCGGAACCCCCGCCCGCAGCCGGCATCGGCGGCAACCTCGCGGACCGTAACGTCGCTGATTCGGGCCAGCGGCGGCGCCTCTGCGCGCAGGCGCCGGCCGAATTCGGCCAGGCGTGCCCGCTCGCCCTGCACCTCGACGAAGACGGCGCCGGAATCGTTCCCGACGAAACCGGACAAGCCGAGCTCGGTCGCGATGCGGTGGACGAAAGGCCGGAAGCCAACCCCCTGCACGACACCGGTCACGGTGAAGCGCTGCCGAATGTCGTCGTGCCGCAGCAGCAGGGGGGACGCGGTCATTTCAGCCGTCCTCCGGAAGGTCGAACGGATCGGTGCGGCCCCTGCCCATCAGCTCGAGGCCGGCCATCGCCTGCTCGGCGCCCTCGCGGTCCGTCTTCTCGACGGCGAAGCCCATGTGGATGATTATCCAGTCGCCGGGCGCGAACGTCTCTTCCGGCAGCATGCCGACGTTGACCTTGCGCTGTTCGCCGGTGACGTCGACCAGCGCGAGCTGGCCCTCGTAGCCGTCCAGCATCCGGATAACTTGGCCGGGGATCCCCAAACACATGGCTCAGCGGTCCTCTCGGCCGGCGGCAACCGGGTGTGACTGCAGCGCCGCGACGATCTCCTCGACGGCGCGCGCGGCGCGGGGAACCGCCCTGGCCACCGGTTCGGTGAGGCCGATGCCTTCCTCGACGCTGCCCGCCTCGCACCCGACGACGACCGTGTACGGGGGACTGCCGCCGAGCGCCCGCAGGCTGGCGAACACCGCGGCCGGATCCATGCTGTGACCGTCGAAACCGGTTGTGGCCGAATCCGATTCATGGTCGGCCTGGAAGACGTGCAACGTGCCCGGGTTGCCGCGGCTGGGCACGGCGTCGACGAGGACGAGCGTGTCCCAGTCCTCGAGCAGGTCGTAGGCCAGGTGCATGCCACTGATGCCGTAGTCGGTGACGCGGACACTCGGATCGTCCCGGGAGATCTCGGCGGTGCGGATCACTTCGGACCCGAAGCCGTCGTCGCCCAGGAAGATGTTGCCGATGCCGGCTACCAGGATGCGCGCTGTCATTCCCCGGGCCGGTTACATCCGCCTGAGCTTGAGGTACCGGCGAGCATCGGGCAGGGATACCACCCCAAGCACCAATCCGGCCGCGAGCACCAAAGCGATGATCGCGACGAATATCCAACCGAGGATCTCCATCTGAAAACTCCTTTCACGAGTTTGCCGGGCTGCGTTGACCTTCCACAGGCTCGATTTCGTCGGGGGAGAAGTACAGGTATCGGCCGTACCAGTCGTGCAGGTCGGCGGCCGGGTCGTCCTCGACGACGACGCCGACGTGCTTGTTGCCCTCGACGTCGGAGTGCACGGAGGTGACGCGGGCCGTCTTGCCGGCGACGAAGATGTCCTGCGCGTCGGCGTTTCGCCTCGGCCGCAACCGAACCTGGCTACCGCGCGCCACCCGGATCCCGTTCACCAACACCGCGTCGATTTCGGGACGAACCGCGTTGTCGGCCAGTGGGTCCCACCAATCGACCCCCTCGGGAACCTCCGGGACGAGACCCGGGACCGGGTCGCGCAACACACCGTGCAGGCGAGCCATCGCCTCGGGAGACATGGCCTCGCACTGATCGATGATCCGCGCCGCCCGCGGATCGGTGGCCCGGGCCTGGGCCTTCTCCTCGTCCGTCATCGTCATCACGCGCAGGGTGAGGATCTCGTCGATCTCCGTGCAGTCATACAGCGCGGTATCGCTCTGTTCGGCGACCTCCGGGTGGTCGTAGAGGATGATCGGCGAGATCAGCAGCGAGTCGTGTGCGCCGGGCGGGCCGGACAGCACCGGGAAGCAGCGATGCTGAACGCACCGGGACACCGCGTCGACCGCCGCCGGTGGTGGCTCGAGTAGCGAAACGAACTGCCCGCGCCCGAGTTCGGCGATGAGGTGCGTGCCGATCATGGACCGCGCGATCGCGTCGTTCTTGTCCACAGCGGCGGCGCCGACGTTGCGGACCCGCACGGATACCCGGCACAGGCCGCCGTCCGCCTCGCTGGCGACCGTCAACACGCCACGCACCTCCCGTCGTTGGCGCACCAGGCGCCCGCCATCAAGCGTCTCGACGTCCGTGCCCGCGTCCGCCGTCACCGACAGTGTCCAGGTTTGCCCGTCCAAGGCGACAGGGCCGAAGGACCTTTCGCACTCGACCGCCTCGTCCCAGGTGAGCCACGCACCACCCGGGGTCGTCAGCTCGTCGACGGGTTGGTATTCGCCGTGGGCGACTTCCCGCTCGGCCCGGCGGTGTTGGAGCTGCAGGAATCGCACCACCAGGTTCAGCTCCCCGGCCCCGTCGACCAGGAACTGCGCGGCCAGGCTGTCGTCCTCGCCCAGGCCCGCGTCCGCCGCCCCGGGCGGTCCCAGGACGCCGAATTGCCAGCGAGATTGGTTCTTGGTCGACGTCCCGCGGTAGGGATAGAGCAGGTAGCCCTCGTAGAGGACCGCGTCGGCGACGGCGCGGGCCCGGTCCCGATCCTCGGTCACCGCGCCGTCTCCCGGTCCGCGTCCAACAGTGAGGTGACCGCGTGGTCGAGGTCGAGCAGCCCGCGTGCGGACTTGTAGGCGGCCAGCGCGCTGATTGTTTCGTGACTCAGCCGCAGCCAGCCGGCGTTCGGATAGTGCTGGGCCATCAGCTGCCGCCAGACCGTGACCGGCATGTCGTAGCGGTATTCGCAGTCCCACGGGACCTGCTGGACCGAGAAGCCGCGTTCGGACTTAACGAAAACCGTTCCGCTGAAGAGGAATTGGAGCGGCAGCGCACCGTCGCGCAGCGCGTGCAGGTATTTGGCGGCGGCGACCTCGAAGTCGTAGGTGCAATCCAGGGGAAGCGCCGCCGTCGTGGTGCCGGTGAACCCGGGCACCATCGCGGTGCAGTGCTGCCAGAGGAAGGTGCGCTGGGTGCACGCCCAGCGTTCGCGCGGACCGAACAGGTCGGTCAGCCCCGCGGCCTCGTCGTCGGAGTAGGACCGCCGCAACGGCTCGAT
>NZ_LZJB01000533.1:0-786 GCF_001666895.1 Mycobacterium sp. E3298 | reverse complement strand
GTCGCCGTGGTCGGCGTGGAGGACCCGCAATGGGGACAGGCGATCGTCGCCGTCGTGGTCCCGGCCGTCGGGATCGATCCCGACCCCGAGGAGCTGCGCGAGCACGTCCGCAAGAGCCTGCGCGGCTCGCGCACCCCGGACCACGTGGTGTTTCGCGACGAGTTGCCCACCACGGCGACCGGCAAGGTGCTGCGCCGCGAGATCGTCAAAGACTTAGGTGCACTGCGTGCCGCGCCGGCCGACCAGTAGGGAAGTTAGGGAAGAAACATGATCAAGAACGGGACCCGCCTGGCCAGCCAGGTATGTGACACGCAGGTGATCGTCGTCCGGAGCGCCGACAGCCTCGATGACTTGCGTTGTGGCGGTGCGCCGATGGTGCCGATCGGCGCCGAGCGTTCCGGCGAGCTGGACCCGGCGTTCGCCGGCGGCACCGTGATGGGCAAGCGCTACGTCGACGAGACCGGCGCCGAGGTGCTGGTGACCAAGCCGGGCGCCGGGAGCCTGAGCGTCGGCCAAACCGCCCTGCAGCTCAAGGAAGTCAAGCCGCTGCCGGCCAGCGACTGAGGAGTTACTCGCCGATATTGTTGCGCAGCACGAATTCCCTTGCCTTGATGAGGAATTCGAGTTGCTCGCCGACTTGGCGCAGCGGGTCGATGCTGCCGGTCGAGCGGGACAGCACGATGGCGCCCTCCAGCGAGGCGATCGACATCACCGCCAGCGAGGCGGCGCACGGCTCGTCGAAGCCGTCGTGGGTGAAGGCCCGGGTCAGCGCGGCGCACCAGCGGC
>NZ_LZJB01000532.1:0-2902 GCF_001666895.1 Mycobacterium sp. E3298 | reverse complement strand
CGCTGCCCTCGCGGGTGTTCGCCTGGCTGGCGCTGGTGTTCGGCGTCGGGTTCTCCATGCTGGCTTTGGTGACGCGGCGCTGGGCGCTGGCCTGGATCGCGCTGGCGGGTTCGGCGCTCGCCGGGGCGGCCGGGTTGTTGGCCATCTGGTCGCGCCAGACCGTCGCCGCGGGGCACCCGGGCCCCGGGGTGGGGTTGATCGCGGCGTGGATCGTCGTCCTGACGCTGACCTACCAGTGGGCGCGGGTCGTATGGTCGCGAACGATCGTGCAGCTCGCGGCCGAGGAGCAGCGGCGCCGGGTCGCGGCGCAGCAGCAGTCGAAGACGCTGCTGGAGAGCCTCAACGACGAGCCCGACAGCCCGGACCGGGCGCCCCGGGATCCCGACGCCTAGGGCTTACGCGTCAACGCCTCGGCGGCCGCCTGTGCCCACTGCCGCCACTGCTCGGCGTTGGCCCTGGCCTCCTCGGCCTCTTTCGTGCGGCCCGCCGCGGCGGCCTTCTCCGCCTGCTGCTCGTATTGCTCGGCGCGGACGCGGAACTGCTCGGCGCGGGCCTGCGCCTGGGGATCCGACCAATCGGCCTCGCCCGCGTCACGCACCCTCTTCTCGACGGCACGCAGCCGGCGCTCCAGTTCGGCGGACCGCTCCCGCGGCACCTTGCCGATGGCGTCCCACTTCTCGGCGATCGAGCGCAGCGCCGCCCGGGCCGCGTCGTGGTTGCCGGTGTCGATCTTCTCCGCCTCGGCCAGCAGCGCCTCCTTGGCCGTGGCATTGGCCCGCAGTTCGGCGTCCTTCTCGGCCGTCGCCGCGTTGCGCGCCGTGAAGAACACGTCCTGGGCGGCCTTGAACCTCCGCCACAGCGCGTCGTCGACGTCCCGGGCGGCCCGCCCCGCCGCCTTCCACTCGGTGAGCAGCTTGCGGAATTCGGCGCTGGTGGCGGTCCAGTCCGTCGAATCGGACAACGCCTCCGCGCGTTCGCAGAGTCGCTCCTTGGCCTGCCGGACGCCCATGCGTTCGCGGTCCAGCTCGGCGAAGTGGGACCCCCGCCGCCGGTTGAACGCCTCGCGGGCCGCCGAATAGCGCTTCCACAGCGCGTCGTCGACCTTCCGGTCCAGACCGCTGATGGTCTTCCACTCGTCGAGGATGGCCCGCAGCCGGTCACCGGCGGCCTTCCACTGCGTCGAGTTCGCGGCCAGCTCCTCGGCCTCGGCGGCCAGCGCCTCCTTGCGCGCGGTCTGGGCGGCGCGATGCTCGTCGCGCCGGGAGCGCTCCTCGGCGACGGCGGTCTCGACCTGGTCGATGAGGCTGGCCAACCGGCCGGCGAGCGCGTCGACGTCGCCGAGCACGGCAGCCGTCGGCAACGTTTCGGCCAGCTCCGAGGCGTGGGCCTTGATCTTGCGGGCGTCCCCGGTTCCCGCCGCGAGCCGCTCCTCCATGAGCGTGACCTCGGTGCTCAGGTCGTCGAAGCGGCGACCGAAGTGGGCGAAGGCGGCTTCGCGGTCCCCGGCCTGCCACGAGCCGACGATGCGCTCGCCGGCCGCGGTGATCAGCCAGACCGTGCCGTCATCATCGACGCGCCCGAACTGATGCGGGTTGCTGCGTGGCGGCGCCGGAATCGGGTGGACGACGGGCCGCGGCGCCGCGCTCGCCGGCCGTGGCCCGGGACGCGGTCCCGGGCGTGGCACCGGGCGTGAAACCGGTTGGGGCACCGGCCCGGCCGGGTCCGGTCCCTGGGGTTCGTCAGCCGTCATGCGCTCGTCACCTACCCTTCGCGCGGTCGGAACTCCGCGCACCTGCCGCGCGTAGCGGCACCGTCTGCATCACCTGCGGGGCGGCGCTCGTGGCCTTCCCAACAGCTGCTTAACAGTATTCAAGCAGCTTGTCGGCGCGTCCGCCGCCACCTCAGATCTTGCCGTTCGAGATGCATCGGCGCAGGCGCATCAGGTATCACAGTTGTCCGTAACCCCGACTCGGACGGAGAAACCATGGACAAGGCGGACATCGCCGCTTTGCTCGCGCTGGCGTCCGCGCTCTGCGTCGCGATCGGCGACGTGCTGCAGCAGCGGGCGACCCACCGGATCGCCGACCCGTCGATCGGGCAGCTCCAACTCGTCCGCAAGCTGCTCGGCAACAGGCGGTGGCGGTGGGGCGCCGTGCTGCTCGTGGTCAGCATCGTGTTGCAGGCGGCCGCCCTTGACCAGGGGTCGGTGTTGCTGGTGCAGGCGTTGCTCGTCCTCTCGCTGCTGTTCGCGTTGCCCATCAGCGCCCGGCTCGCCGAGCGCGCCGTAACGGCCCGGGAGTGGGCCTGGGCCGTGGTGCTGACCGCCGCGGTGACCGTGATCGTCACGGTCGGCAACCCGCGGGCGGGCCACTCGACCGCGCCGCTGCGGACGTGGGCCATCGTGGCGGGGGTGCTGGCCCCGCTGCTCCTCGGGTGCGTGGTGGCCGCGCGCGTCTGGGGCGGTGCCCTGGCCGCCGCGCTGCTCGCCTTCGTCTCCGGTTCCCTCTGGGCCGTCTTCGCGGTGCTGGCCAAGGGAGTGGTGCATCGGCTCGGCGACGGCGGGTGGGCGGTGGTCCGGACACCCGAGCTTTACGCGTGGCTGCTGATCGCGGTGGCGGGATTCGCCTGGGAGCAGTCGGCGTTTCGTGCCGGCGCCCTGACCGCCTCGATGCCGACGCTGGAGGTGTCCCAGCCGGTCGTGGCGGCGGCGCTGGGCGTCGCCGTCCTCGGCGAGACGCTCGACACCGGTCGCGGAGGAATGCTGGCGCTGGCGGCCGCGGCGCTGGTGATGGCGGCGGCCACCGTCGAACTCGCGCGCGGCGACGCCTCCGCGACGCAGGACAGGATTGCGGCCGGGTTGCCGAACGCCGCAGCGCAACCGGCTTAGCGACGCCGCGGTTAA
>NZ_LZJB01000531.1:0-24432 GCF_001666895.1 Mycobacterium sp. E3298 | reverse complement strand
GGCACCGCCGCGACCGTCGGCTTCGCGGGCCTGACCACCGCCAACGCCAACGGCAACGTGGAAGGGCTTGCGGCGCTGATCTTCTCGCGGTACGTCTGGGCGTTCGAACTCACCAGCGCGCTGCTGATCACCGCGGCCATCGGCGCGATGGTGCTGGCCCACCGCGAACGCTTCGAGCGCCGCAAGCCCTTCCACGTTGCCGTTGGCGTTGGCGGTGGTCAGGCCCGCGAAGCCGACGGTCGCGGCGGTGCCGATCGCCGCGATCAGCAGAACGCCGAAGCCGATCCCGGCCAGGACCGCGGCGATGCGCTGACCGTGCAGCGTTTCCTTCAGGGATTCCGCGGAGTCCACGCCGATCAGCATCAGCACGAACAAGAACAGCATCATCACCGCGCCGGTGTAGACGACGACCTGGACGACACCCAAGAACAGCGCGTCCTGGATCATGTAGAACACCGCCAGGATGATCATGGTCATCGCCAGGAACATCGCTGAGTACACGGCGTTGACCGCGAGCACCACCCCGATCGCGCCGATCAGCGCGAGCGCGCCCAGCACCCAGAACGCCACCGCTTCACCGGTGGAGGTGCGCACGATGGTGTCGGAGGCCAGGAGCTGGCTTGTCACTCCAGTCACCGGGATTCCCCGGCCTTCTCGGTCTCCTTGAGGCCGTCCGCGGTGACGTTGCCCTGGTAGTAGTCCTTGTCGGTGGCACCGGGCGCGCGCGGGTGCGGCGGCGCGGTCATGTCGGGCAGCAGGGGAGCCAGCAGCCGGTCCTTCTCGTAGATCAGGTCGGCGCGGTTGTCGTCGGCCATCTCGTAGTCGTTGGTCATCGTCAGCGCGCGGGTCGGGCAGGCCTCGATGCAGAGGCCGCAACCGATGCAGCGCAGGTAGTTGATCTGATAGACCCGTCCGTACCGTTCTCCGGGCGAATACCTGAGCTCCTCGGTGTTGTCCGCGCCCTCGACGTAGATCGCGTCGGCCGGGCAGGCCCACGCGCACAACTCGCACCCGATGCACTTCTCCAGACCGTCCGGGTACCGGTTGAGCTGGTGACGGCCGTGATAGCGCGGCGCCACCGGGCCCGGCTTCTCCGGATACTCCTCGGTGACGTTCTTCTTGAACATCGATCCGAACGTCACGCCGAATCCGGCGACGGCGTCTAGGAACTTAGCCACGTGCTTTCTCCTTGCTCGCGGCCGCCAGGGACTTCATCGGCAGCGGCGGTGTCGGGAATACGGGTGTGGAGGTCTGTCCGGCAGGCAGCTGTTTGGCCTGGCGGCGGAGCTGTCGCTCCAGCGCGCGAATACCCGGCGTGGCGAACGGTTTTCGCAACAACAGCACCAGTGCCGTCGCGAACACGATGCTGCTGACCACCAGCACCGGGGTCCAATGCGCATACCCCTGGTTCTGCATGGTCCGAATCACGGCCGCGATCAACACCCAGACCAGTGAGGCGGGGATCAGCAGCTTCCAGCCCAGCGCCATGAACTGGTCGTAGCGCAGCCGGGGCAGCGAGGCCCGCAGCCAGAAGTAGATGAACAGGAAGGTCCACATCTTGGCGGTGAACCAGAGCACCGGCCACCACCCGGTGTTGGCGCCCGCCCACATGTTGATCGGCCAGGGCGCGTGCCAGCCTCCGAAGAACAACGCGGTGGCCAGCGACGACACCGTCATCATGTTGACGTACTCGGCGAGCATGAACATCGCGAACTTCAGCGACGAATACTCGGTGTGGAAGCCGGCGACCAGTTCGCCCTCGGCCTCGGGCAAATCGAATGGGGCCCGGTTGGTTTCACCGACCATCGAGATCAGGTAGATCACGAACGACGGCAGCAGCAGGAACACGTACCAGACCCGGTCCTGCGCGGCGACGATCTCCGACGTGGACATCGAACCGGCGTAGAGGAACACCGCCGCGAACGACAGCCCCATCGCCACCTCGTAGGAGATGACCTGGGCGGTGGAGCGCACGCCGCCCAGCAGCGGGTAGGTGGACCCGGATGCCCAGCCGCCGAGCACGATGCCGTACACCCCGATGGCCGACAGCCCGAGAATGAACAGCACCGCGACCGGCAGGTCGGTCAGCTGAAGCGGGGTGCGGTGGCCGAACACCGACACCACCGGGCCGAAGGGGATGAACGCGAACGCGGTGAACGCCGGGATCGTCGAGATGACCGGAGCCGCGAAGTAGACGAACTTGTCGACACCGCCTGGGGTGATGGTTTCCTTGAGCGCCAACTTGATTCCGTCGGCGAGGCTTTGCAGCGCGCCCCACGGTCCCGCCCGGTTGGGACCGGGCCGCAGCTGCATCCAGCCCAGGATCTTGCGTTCCAGCAGGATCGCGACCAGCACGTTGAGCATGAGGAACACGAAGATGGCCAGCGCCTTGCCCAGCACCAGCCACCAGGTGTCGTGCCCGAATGCGGACAAGGAGCTCGTCGTCATGATCCCACTCCGATTTTCACTGTGCTGCCCAGGCTTACGCCCAGCTGCCGGTGCACGGCGCAACCCGGCGAGTTCAGCGGAAGCCACACCACCCGGTCGGGCATGTCGGTGATGATCAGCGGCAGGCTGATCGATCCGCGCGGCGTGCTGACGGTCACCGCGTCGCCGTCGGCGGCGCCGATTTCGGCGGCCGTGTCTGCCGACAGCCGAACCGCGGGTTTGCGTGCGGTGCCGGCCAAATGCGGCTCGCCGTCTTGCATCCGGCCGTTGTCGAGCAGCATCCGCCAGCCGGTGAGCACGGCTTCACCCGCACCGGGCTGGGCGGGCTGCGGGGTCGCGACGGACGGGCCGGACGCCCAGCCGCCGTCCCAGGTGCCCAGCCCGGCCAGTTCCGTGCGGGCCGCTTCGGCGGTCGACAGGCCGAGATAGACGCCCATCTCCTCGGCCAGCGCGTCGAGTACTTGGTGGTCGGACTGGCTGGCCTGCGCGATGGTGCCGCGCAGCGCGGGTTCGAAGGGGCGGTAGCGGCCCTCCCAGTTGACGAAGGCGCCGGCCTTCTGCGTCGTCGGCGCGACCGGGAACACCACGTCGGCGCGCTCGGTCACCGCGCTGCCCCGCAGCTCCAGGCTGACCACGAAGCCAGCGGAGTCCAGCGCGGCCAGCACGGCTTGGGGATCGGCGAAGTCGTCGGGTTCGACGCCGCCGACCAGCAGGGCGCCCAGCGTCCCGTCGGCGGCGCCGGCGAGGATGCCCTCGACGTCACGCCCACCGGCGGAAGGCAATTCGGAGACGTGCCACGCCGCCGCGATCTGTGCGCGGGCGGCCTCGTCGTCAAGCGGGCGGCCGCCGGGCAGCAGGGTGGGCAGCGCGCCGGCCTCCAGCGCGCCGCGCTCGCCGGCCCGCCGCGGCACCCACGCCAGCCGGGCCCCGGTGGCGTCGGCGAGCCGGGCGGCGGCGGACAGCCCGCCGGGCACCGTGGCCAGCCGTTCCCCGACCATGATGACCGCGCCCGGGGAGGAGAGCAGGTCGCCCACCTCGCCGGTGCCCAGCGCGTCCAGCGCCGCGGCCTCGCCCCCCGGAGCGGTCTTGATCAGCCGGCCCGACATCTTCACCAGCGCCCGCGTGGCGAACGGCGCGATCGCGTACACCGGCAGCCCGCGCTTGCGGGCGGCCTTGCGCAGTCGCAGGAACACGATCGGGGACTCGTCCTCGGGCTCGAAGCCGACGAGCACCACCACCGGCGCGGATTCCAGATCGGAATAGCTGACATTGCGCCGGCCGGCGATGTGTGCCGCCAGGAAGCCGGCCTCCTCGGCCGAGCTGGGGCGGGCGCGGAAGTCGATGTCGTTGCTGTCCAGCACGATTCGGGCGAACTTCGAGTAGGCGTAGGCGTCCTCCAGCGTCGCCCGGCCGCCGACCAGCACGCCCGTGCGCCCGCGGGCCGCCTCGAGGCCCCGGATCGCCGTGGCCATCGCGTGCGACCACGACGCGGGCACCAGCGCGCCGTCCGCATCACGGATCAGGGGAGTGGTGATGACGTCCGGCTGGGTCGCGTAGGTGAACGCCCACCGGCCCTTGTCGCAGTTCCACTCCTCGTTGACCTCGGGGTCGTCGCCGGCCAGGCGGCGCAGCACCTTGCCGCGCCGGTGGTCGGTGCGCTGGGCGCACCCGGACGCGCAGTGCTCGCACACGCTGGGGCTGGACACCAGGTCGAACGGGCGGGCGCGGAAGCGGTAGGCCGTTCCGGTCAGCGCGCCGACCGGGCAGATCTGCACCGTGTTGCCCGAGAAGTACGAGTCGAACGGCTCGTTGGCGTAGATGCCGACCTGCTGCAGGGCGCCCCGCTCCTGCATGTCGATGAAGGGGTCGCCGGCGATCTGCTCGGAGAATCGGGTGCAGCGGGCGCACAGGATGCAGCGCTCGCGATCCAGCAGCACCTGGGCGGAGATGTTGATCGGCTTGGCGAACGTGCGCTTGGCGTCGGTGAAGCGAGAATCGGTGCGGCCGTTGGACATCGCCTGGTTCTGCAGCGGGCACTCGCCGCCCTTGTCGCACATCGGGCAATCGAGCGGGTGGTTGATGAGCAGCAGCTCCATCACCCCGTGCTGGGCCTTGTCGGCGGCCTCGGAGGTGAGCTGCGTGCGCACCACCATGTCGTCGGTGGCGACCGTCGTGCACGACGCCATCGGCTTGCGCTGCCCCTCGACCTCGACCAGGCACTGCCGGCAGGCACCGACGGGCTCGAGCAGCGGGTGGTCGCAGAACCGCGGGATCTGGACGCCCATCAATTCGGCCGCTCGGATCACCAAAGTGCCCTTGGGCACGCTGATTTCGTTGCCGTCGATGGTCAGCGTCACCATGTCCGGCGGACGCTCGGGGCCGTCCTTGGGGTCGCCGGTCTCGGTTTTGGCGGCACTGGTCAAAGTGTCAAGCCTTTCCGTTCAGCATGGAGTCTCTGGGGTCGAACGGGCAGCCACCGCCTTCGACGTGGGCCACGTATTCGTCGCGAAAGAACTTGATCGACGACATCACCGGGCTGGCGGCGCCATCGCCCAACGCGCAGAACGACTTCCCCAGGATGGTGTCGGAGATGTCCAACAGCTTGTCGATGTCCTCGCTGGTGCCCGTACCGGTTTCGAGCCGCTCGTAGATCTGGTCCAGCCAGAAGGTCCCCTCCCGGCAAGGGGTGCACTTCCCGCACGATTCGTGCTTGTAGAAGTACGTCCAGCGGCGCACGGCGCGCACCACGCAGGTGGTCTCGTCGAAGATCTCCAGCGCCTTGGTGCCCAGCATCGAGCCGACCCCGCCCACGCCCTCGTAGTCCAGCGGCACGTCGAGGTGCTCGTCGGTGAGCAGCGGGGTGGACGATCCGCCGGGGGTCCAGAACTTGAGTCGGTGCCCGGCCCGCACTCCGCCGGCGTAGGCGAGCAATTCGCGCAGCGTGATGCCCAGCGGCGCCTCGTACTGGCCGGGCCGAGCGACGTGCCCGCTCAGCGAATACAGCGTGAAGCCGGGCGATTTCTCGCTGCCCATGGACCGGAACCAGTCGACGCCGTTGAGGATGATCGAGGGCACGCTGGCGATCGTCTCGACGTTGTTGATCACCGTGGGGCAGCCGTAGAGGCCCGCCACCGCGGGGAACGGCGGGCGCAGCCTGGGCTGGCCGCGCCGGCCCTCCAGGGAATCGAGCAGCGCGGTCTCCTCGCCGCAGATGTAGGCGCCGGCGCCGGCGTGCACCACCAGCTCGAGGTCGAACCCCGAACCGTTGATGTCGCGGCCCAGGTATCCGGCGGCGTAGGCCTCGGCCACCGCGTTCTGCAGGCGGCGCAGCACCGGCAGCACCTCGCCGCGCACGTAGATGAACGCGTGGCTGGCCCGGATCGCGTAGGCGGCGATGATCACACCCTCGACCAGTACGTGCGGCGTCGCCAGCATCAACGGAATGTCTTTGCACGTACCGGGTTCGGACTCGTCGGCGTTGACCACGAGGTAGTGCGGCTTGGCGGCCGCGCCGGTGTCGCCCTGCGGGATGAACGACCACTTGGTGCCGGTCGAGAAGCCGGCGCCGCCGCGGCCGCGCAGCCCGGAGTCCTTGACGGTGGCGATGACGTCGTCGGGCGCCATGGCCAGCGCCTTCTTCATCGCCTCGTAGCCGTCGTGCCGGCGGTAGGTCTCCAGGGTCCAGGACTCCGGGTCGTCCCAGAAGCGGCTGATGACCGGGGTGAGCGGCGTGGCCTGAGAGGTCGTCATGACGGGCTCCCCGGGGGAGTCGGCGCCTGCATGCCGTGTTCCTGCGCCACTTTCAGCCCGGCCAGGGTGGCCTCGCCCGCCCCGCCCTGGCCCTGGTCCGGGCGCTCGTCGGGCAGGCCGGCCAGGATGCGCGACGTCTCGCGGAAGGCGCACAGCGGGGCGCCCCGCGTCGGCGGCTTGGGCTCACCGGAGCGCAACGAGTCGACGAGTTCGCGTGCCGAGTCGCACGTCTGGTTGTCGAAGAACTCCCAGTTGACCATCACCACCGGCGCGTAATCGCAGGCGGCGTTGCACTCGATGTGCTGCAGGGTGACCGAGCCGTCGGGGGTGGTCTCGTCGTTGCCGATGCCCAGATGTTCCTTCAGCGCGTCGAATATCGCGTCGCCGCCCATGATGGCGCACAGCGTGTTGGTGCAGACACCGACGAGGTAGTCACCCGTGGGCCCGCGGCGGTACATGGTGTAGAAGCTCGCCACCGCCGACACCTCGGCGCCGGTCAGTCCCAGCTGCTCCCCGCAGAACTCCAGACCGGCCGGGGTCAGGTAGGAGTCCTCGGCCTGCACCAGGTGCAGCAACGGCAGCAGCGCCGAGCGCTTGTTGGGGTAGCGGCCGACGATCTCCTTGGCGTCGACTTCCAGCCGTGCCCGCACCTCCGGCGAATACGACTGCGGCGCACCCTCGGTGACGAACGCGTTGGGCTCCTCCGGCGGCGGTCCGAGCCGGAGGAAGACCGGCTGTCCCTGCGGGCCGGTCACCGGTCCACCCCGCCCATGACCGGGTCGATGCTGGCGACCGCGGTGATCAAATCGGCCACCATGCCGCCCTCGCACATCGCGGCGACCGACTGCAGGTTGGTGAACGAGGGGTCGCGGTAGTGCACCCGGTAGGGGCGGGTGCCGCCGTCGCTGACCATGTGCACGCCGAGTTCGCCGCGCGGCGACTCCACCGCGGTGTAGACCTGGCCGGCGGGAACGCGGATGCCCTCGGTGACCAATTTGAAGTGGTGGATCAACGCCTCCATCGAGCTGCCCATGATCTTGGCGATGTGCTCCGGTGAGTTCCCCATGCCGTCGGGGCCCACCTTCAAGTCGGCCGGCCAGGCGATCTTGCGGTCCTCGATCATGGTCGGGCCCGGCTTCAACTTGTCCAGACACTGCTCGATGATCTTGATCGACTCCCACATCTCGTTGACGCGAATCATGTAGCGCCCGTAAGCATCACACGTGTCGGCGGTCATCACGTCGAATTCATAGTTTTCATATCCGCAGTACGGTTCGCTCTTGCGCAGGTCGTGCGGCAACCCGGTGGCCCGCAGGATCGGCCCGGTGATGCCCAGCGCCATGCACCCGGTCAGGTCCAGGTAGCCGATGTCCTGGGTGCGCGCCTTCCAGATGGCGTTTTCGTTGAGTAGGCCGCCCATTTCGCGCAGCACCTGGCGCAGCGGCTTGAGGGCCTCGGCGACGTCGGACTCCGCACCCGGCGGCAGGTCCTGTGCCACGCCGCCCGGCCGGATGTAGGCGCTGTTCATCCGCAATCCGGAGATCTTCTCGAACAGGGTCAGCACGATCTCGCGGCCGCGGAAGCCGACGAACATCGGCGTCATGGCGCCCAGCTCCATGCCGCCGGTGGCCAATGCGACCAGATGCGAGGAAATCCGGTTGAGCTCCATCATCATCACCCGGATGACGTTGACCCGCTCCGGGATCTGATCGGTGATGCCGAGCAGCTTCTCCACGCCCAGGCAGTACGCGGTCTCGTTGAAAAACGGTGACAGATAATCCATTCGGGTCACGAAGGTGACGCCCTGGGTCCAGTAGCGGTATTCCAGGTTCTTCTCGATGCCGGTGTGCAGGTAGCCGATTCCGCAGCGGACGTCGGTGACCGTCTCGCCCTCGATCTCCAGGATCAGCCGCAGCACGCCGTGGGTGGACGGGTGCTGGGGTCCCATGTTGACGACGATCCGCTCGCCGGGGTCGGCGTTGCGAGCGGCGTCGACGATCTGGTCCCAGTCCTGGCCGCCGGCGACCAGCACGGTTTCACCGGCGCCGCCTCCGCCGTTGGTCGAGTCAGTGACTGTGCTCATCAGTTGTACGCTCTCCGCTCGTCGGGCGGGGGTATCTGCGCGCCCTTGTATTCCACCGGGATGCCGCCGAGGGGATAGTCCTTGCGCTGCGGATGGCCATGCCAGTCGTCGGGCATCTCGATGCGGGTGAGCGACGGGTGTCCGTCGAAGACGATGCCGAAGAAGTCGTAGGTTTCGCGCTCGTGCCAGTCCGTCGTCGGATAGACGCCGAACAGCGAGGGGATGTGCGGATCCCCGTCCGGCGCAGCCACTTCCAGCCGGACGCGGCGGTTGTGCGTGATCGACTGGAGCGGATACACCGCGTGCAGTTCGCGGCCCGCCTCGTGGGGATAGTGCACCCCGCTCACGCCCAGGCACATCTCGAAACGCAGCTCCGGTTCGTCGCGAAGGCGCTGGGCCACCTGGGGAAGCGCCTCGCGGCGCACGTGCAGGGTCAGCTCGTCGCGGTACACCACGACTTTCTCTATCGCGTCGGAGAATTCGACGTCGGCCGCCTGCAGAGCGTCGGCCAGCCGGTCCACCACGTCGTCGAAATAGCCCCCGTATGGGCGGGGAGAGCTGCCGGGCAGCACGACCTCCCGCACCAGCCGCCCGTACCCGGTGGTGTCACCGCTACCGGTGATGCCGAACATGCCGCGGCGAACGTTGATGACCTCACCGTCGGCACGGGGCACGCCGGCCCCTTCGGTCGCCGCTTGCTTCGGGTCGTGGTCGGGCGAGCTCATCGCAGCAGCCCGCGCATCTCGATGGTGGGCCGAGCCGACAGCGCGGCCTGCTCGGCCTCGGCGATGGCGGTTTCCCGGTTGACGCCCAGCGGCATCTCCTGAATCTTCTCGTGCAGCTTCAGGATTGCGTACAGCAGCATCTCGGGCCGCGGCGGGCAGCCGGGCAGGTAGATGTCGACCGGCACGATGTGGTCGACGCCCTGCACGATCGCGTAGTTGTTGAACATGCCCCCGGACGACGCGCACACGCCCATGGCCAGCACCCATTTCGGCTCTGCCATCTGGTCGTAGATCTGGCGCAGCACCGGCGCCATCTTCTGGCTCACCCGCCCGGCCACGATCATCAGGTCGGCCTGCCGCGGCGTCGCCGAGAACCGTTCCATGCCGAACCGCGCGATGTCGAATCTTGGCCCGGCGGTTGCCATCATCTCGATGGCGCAGCAGGCCAACCCGAACGTCGCCGGCCACAACGAGTTCTTGCGTACATAGCCGGCCACCTTCTCGACCGTCGACAGCAGAATCCCACCGGGCAGCTGTTCTTCGAGACCCACGTCTACCTCAATCCCACGTCAGGCCGCCGCGGCGCCACACATAGGCGTACGCCACGAAAACCGTGAGCATGAACACCACCATCTCGACCAACGCGAACGTTCCCAGCGCGTCGTAATTGACCGCCCAGGGATACAAGAACACGATCTCGATGTCGAAGACGATAAAAAGCATTGCGGTCAGGTAATACTTCACCGGGAACCGCTGGCCGCTCGCCGCGTGCGGGCCGCTGACCGGGCTGTCGGTCGGCTCGATGCCGCATTCGTACGGGGCCATCTTCGACTTGTTGTAGCGCGACGGGCCGGCCAGGCTCGCGATCACCACCGATCCGACGGCGAAGGCCGCGGCTATCGCACCGAGTACCAGGATGGGTATGTAGACGTTCAACTCGCTCCAAGATCTCCTCGTACGGGCCGCCGGTGCGGCGGCCGGGCGGGGGGCCGGGCTGCTGTGACGCGCCCGGGCCGCGGGTGGTCACAGTGACCTCCACAACATAGCGTCGCGAAGGCAGGTGTGCTTTGTCGGGGTGGGGGTATCCGGGAAAGTTTTGCGTCACCGCAACCTGGCGGTCGGGCGCCGTGCGCGAACGACACGCGGATGCGGGCGCGGTGAGACGCTAACGGCGCAGGTGAGGCGCCTTGCGCGGGTCTATCGGGTGGGCGTGCGGAGCAGCCCGAGGACCGTGCGGCCGAGCACGATGGGATCGATGGGGTGCGGCACCGCGGCTTCGGCCCGCGACCAGTTCGCCAGCCAGGCGTCGTCCCGGCGGCCGGTGAGCACCAGGATCGGCGGGCACGTCGCCAGTTCGTCTTTGAGTTGTTTGGCGATTCCCATGCCGCCGGTCGGCGTGGCTTCGCCGTCCAGGATGGCCAAGTCGATGCCGCCCTCGTCCATCTGCCGGACCACCATCGGGGCGGTCGCCACCTCGAGGTAGGTCAGCTCGGGCAGGTCCGGATGCAGATGCTTGCCCAGCGCCCGGATCACTTGCTCGCGGGTTTCGGCGTTGTCGCTGTAGACCAGGATCCGCAGGGCGACGCTGGATTCGGGACTGGAGTCGGACACGCTGCAGATGCTACTGGTGCCGCGCCGGATTCACTGGGCAGCCCGCACGAAGACGGCGTCCGCCGCCGCCGTCGCGGTCGAGGCGACCATGCCGAGGCGGTTCCAGCCCAGGTCGAACTGGGTGCGATCCACCTTGGCTTCCCCCGCGATCCGGATCGAGCCGTCGTCGAGCTCGGTGATCGTGGCGGACAGCGGCAGCGGCGCGGTCACGCCCTTGATGGTGAAGGCGGCCCGGAGGTCGGCGGACTTGCCCTTGGTCGGCTGCACCGCGGTGACGACGACGCTGATCTCACCGAAGCGCTCGACGTCGAAGAAATCGGCCGAGCGCAGGTGCTTGTCGCGACGCCCGATGCCGGTGTCCAGGGAGGCGGCGCGGATGTCGAGGCGGCCGAAGACCGCCCCCGTGCCCGTCAGTTGGCCGTCTCCGCTGAACTCGGTGAAGCGGCCCTTGACCCGCACCAGACCCCACATGTTCCTGATCTTGAAAGTGATGGTCGAGCGGTTCGGGACGAGGTTCCACACGCCGGCCAGGTCGGGATCGTTGAGAAGTGTTTCCAAAGTCGTCATCGTCACCCCCATCTGTCGTGGCGAATCTAACGTCAGCCGAGCAACGGCGCGATATCTGCGGGGTCGAAGTACTCGTCGATCCGGTCCAGCCGGCCGTCGCCGCCCACCCTGATCACGATGCAGACCCGCATCGAGATCGATTGTCCGGCATGACCGGTGGCGTGCAGGACGTGTTGTTGGACGAAGCCGCCCTCGAAGAATCGCCGGTCCAGGATTTCATAGCGGCGCTCCGTCGTCGCGGTGATGAACCAGTCGATGACGCGCAGCGCGCGAGCCTTGCCGTCGTCGCCGCGCGCGCCGACTCGCCAGACCGCGATGTCATCGCTCCACATCCCGTCGACCGCCGCGTAGTCGCCCTTCTCGATCGCCGTGAACAGGCGGTCGGCCGCGTCGGCCACGATCTCCACACTCGCACCGGCCATGGCGACTGCTCCTATCTCGATGGCCCGGCTCCTTCGCGCGCCGCTGCACGGCCGCGTCGTCGCCCGGCTATTCGGTGTCGTATCCGGGGTGCGCCACCGCCACCCGGCGGCGCACCAAGGTGCGCAAGCACGCGGTGACCTCGCGGGCCCGCCCGTCCATCTCGCCGGCCCGTATCGCGGCGGCCAGCTCTTCCTCGTCGGCGAACCCAAGGTCGGCCAGCGCGGCGCGGGATTCGGCGTCGCTCTCGTCGAGAAGCTCGCGCTCGACGATCCGCAGCGCGTTGGCGGCCACCCGCGCGTGGAAGTTCACCTGCCCGGTGGTGGCCGCCCGCACGTCGGTCTCGAGGAACTCGGCCACCGCGGCCACCAGCTCGGCCGCGAGCGGGCGGCCGTACGCGCCGATCATCAGGCGGCCCCTTCCAGCAGGTCGAGCAGGTCCCACTCGGTCTCGCACACGCGGCGACCGATCGTGGCGAGCTCCACCGAGCGGAACTGGCCGCTCAGGTGCCGCTCGGCCTGGTAGCGGCAGATGACGCCCCAGCGCAGGGTGGCCAGCACGAGCCACCAATGGAACGCCGCCCGGTCGACGGTGGTCCCGCCGGCTTGCTCGTAGTCCCGCAAGAAGCTCTCGATGCTGCCGAGGCCGCCGGCGCCGAGGCTGGCCGGGGCGCCGAAGCGCCAGGCCCGGATGCAGAACCAGGCCAGGTCGTCGTAGGGGTCGCCGCGGTGCACCAATTCCCAGTCGAGGACGGCGGCGAGGCGGGCCCCGTCGACGATGAGGTTGCCCATCCGGTAGTCGCCGTGCACCAGCACGTCGGCCGATGACTCCGGTCGGCGCGCCTCGAGCCAGCGGAACGCCCATTCGAAAGTGGCCGTGGTGTCACCCATCGCGTCGAGCCGCTCGCGCCACTGCTCGAGCGGATCCTCGCGGGCCAGGCCGGGGATGCCCGGGTCGGCGCGGTGGATGGCCGCCAGGGCCTGTGCGCATTGCCGCAGCAGCCCGGCGCGGGCCGCCTGCCCGCCGGCCTCGTCGAGTTGGCGCTGGATGCGCCGGACGATCGTCTCACCCTCGATCGCGTCGCAGATCAGGAACGGATTGCCCAGGGCGGCAGGCGAATCGTCAGCGAGGAGGACGTGGGGGACCGGCGCGCCTGCGGCAGCGGCGGCGGCCTGGGCGCGTGCTTCCAGCTCCATGCCGGCGTGCACGTCGTCGGGCGCGCCCGTGCGCAGGATCAGCGCGTGGCGTCGCTCGCCGGCGACGGCGTTGAACGCCCACGTCGAGCGGCTGGCGCCCCCGGTCAGCGCGCGCAGGTTCTCCACGGCGACGTCGGCGCCGAGGACCGGCGCCAGCGCCGCGGCGATCTGGGTGGCCAGCTCCTCGGTCGACGTCACTTGCCAAACTTAAACAGCCGCTGGGCCACCCGGCGAATCTGGATCTCCTCGGCTCCCTCGGTGATCCGGTAGCGACGGTGGTGGCGGTAGATGTGTTCGAACGGCTCGTGCCGGCTGTAGCCCAGGCCGCCGAAGATCTGCATGGCCCGGTCGGCGGCGTCGCAGACCAGTCGGTTGGCCCGGTAGTTGGCCATCGACACCTTGTCCGAGACCTCCATGTGGTGGTCGCGGTCCAGGTGCCAGGCGGCGTAGTGGACGAGCAGCCGCACCATCTGGGCCTCGGTCTGCAACTCGGCCAGCGGCCATTGCACGGCCTGGTTGACCGACAGCGGCTTGCCGAACACCGTCCGCGTGCCGGCGTATTCGGCGGCGCGGTCGATGCAGTACTGGGCCGCGCCCAGGCTGCTCGCCGCCTGCCGAATCCTGTTCTCGTGCAAGAAGGTCTGCGCGACCTCCAGGCCGCGGTCCACCTCGCCGAGCACCGCGTCGGCCGGCACCCGGACGTCGGTCAGCGCCACCTCGCCGTGATCGGTCGGCATGTTGAACGTCCACCAGTAGTAGGGCACGTCGAACCCGGGCGCGTCCGTCGGCACCAGGAACGCGGTGATGCCCCGCGCCTGGCCGGCCTCACCGGAGGTGCGGGCGAAGACCAGGTCGTGAGTCGCGCGGTGGACGCCGGTGTTGAACCGCTTGGAGCCGTTGATGATCCAGCCGTCACCGTCGGGTTGGGCGCGGGTCTCCAGCCAGGTGGCGTCCGAGCCGTGCTGCGGCTCGGTGAGCCCGAACGCCATGGAACGTTCCCCCGTGATCAGGGCCTCGGACCATCCCCGCCGTTGTTCGTCGGTGCCGAACCGCTCCATCATGATCACCTGCGGGAAGTTCCCGACGATCGAGGATTCGTTCTGCAGATCGTTGTGCAGGCCAAGACCCTTGTGCGCCAGGTGTTCCCGGATGACGGCCATGTCGACGTTGGTGCCGTCCCGGCCGCCCAGCGACGACGGTAGCCCGTAGCGCAGCCAGCCCGCCTTGTCGGCTCGCCGGCGCATCTCGGCGAGCAGGTCCTCCCACTCGCGCGTCGGAATGCCGTCGTTGTCCCAGTCGGTGCGGGCGTGTTCGCGGCGCTTGTCGAAGTACTGGATGTGCTCGCGCTCCAAGGGTTTGATCTCGGCCTCGATGAACTCGTCCATCTCGGCGAGCAGACCCGGAAGGTGTTCGGGGAGTGTGAAGTCCACAGGTTTCTCCTTACGTGCCGTAAAGCGTTTTCTTCCAGATCGTCGACAGGGTGGCGATGGCGTCCTCATCGCTGATCTTGATGCCCAGGTTGGAGGGGCCGACGAAGACGGTGGTGAAGTTCTCGAACAGCAGGGCGATGGCCGCCGCGGTGTGTTGCGGGTCGAGCTCGGTTCCGTAGCCCTGGTCCTGGGCGCGGCGGACGGAGGCGGCGACGATGTCCATGCCGAAGCGGCGGAACTCGTTCTGGACGGTCGCGAAGCGCCGCTGGGTGGCGGCGAGCTGGGCCACGGCGATCATGATGCCGATGTTTTGTTTGAACATGTTCCAGTAGCCGGTGACCACCGCGGTGAAGAACGCGTCGTCGTCGGGCGATTCGGGAAGCTCGACGCTCAACCCCGACGGTGTGACGACGTCATGCAGGAACGACTCGGCCAGCGCGGCGAGCAGGTCCTCCTTGTCGGCGAAATACCGGTAGAACACCGCGGGCGAGCGGCCCGCCGCCGACGTGATGTCGGCCAGCGTGGTGCCGTGAAAGCCCCGTTCGGCGAACAGCTTCCGGGCGGCCTGCTCGATGGCCTGCCTGGTTTGGCGGCCCTTGGCGGTCAGCGCGTCCGGGGCGGGCATTAGGTCCGGATCCGGTCGCCGGCGCGCAGCAGGGCGCTCGGCAGGTCGTGGCCCACAGCCGATTTGGCGACTTCGGCGGCGGCGATGGCGGCCTGCAGGTCGACGTCCACGCCGATGCCGCTGTCGGACAGCAGGTACACCAGGTCCTCGGTGGCGATGTTGCCGGTGGCGCCGGGCGCGAACGGGCAGCCGCCCAGCCCGCCGACCGAGGCGTCCAGCCGGGTCACCCCGGAGCCGACCGCCGCGTACGCGCTGGCCAGCCCGGAGCCGCGGGTGTTGTGGAAATGGCCGCCAAGCGGCAGGTCGCCGATCACCGGACGCAGTTGCGCGATCAGCGAACTCACGCGCCCCGGCGTGGCGGTGCCGATGGTGTCGGCGATCGACAGGCGGTCGGCGCCCCGGCCGCGGGCGGCCGCGGCGATCTCGAGCACGCGCTCGGGCGGGGTGGGGCCCTCGAACGGTGAGTCCCACGCGGTGGCGATGACGACCTCGACGGTGACGCCGGCGCCGTGCGCGATCGCGACGATCTCGTCGATCGCCTCGGTGGCCTGCGCGCTGGTGCGGCCGACGTTGGCCTTGCTGAACGTGTCGTCGGCGGCCACCACGTACTCGATCGAGCGCAGGCCCGCGGCCACCGCCCGCTTGGCCCCGTTGGGACTGGCCACCAAGGCGGAGAACTCGATGTCGGGGTAGTCGTGCAGGTGGGCCGCGAGCTCGGCGGCGTCGGCCATCGACGGCACTTTCGTCGGCGAGACGAACGCCGTGACCTCCACCTCGCGGACCCCGGTGGCCGCGATCGCGGCCAGCAGTTCCAGCTTGGCCGACAACGGGATCGGCGCCTCGATCTGCAGACCGTCGCGCAGCGCCACCTCGCGGATGGCCACGTGCTGGTTCACAGCACCTCCTCGGCGCGCAGCTCCGCGAGCTCCTCGGCGGTCCTGCCCAGCAGCCCGACGTAGACGTCGTCGTTGTGCTGGCCCGGCCGCGCCGGCCCGGCGTTGCGCACGCGGCCCGGGGATTCGGAGAGCACCGGCACGATGCCCGGCCCGAGAACGTTGCGCCCGATCCGTTCATCGAAGTGCTCGACCAGCATGCCGCGGGCCCGCAGCTGCGGGTCGTTGACCACCTCCGCGACCGTGTTGATCGGACCGGCGATCACCCCCGCGGCACTGAGGGTTTCGATGATGTCAGCGGGCCGGCGTTCCGCGGCCCACGCGCCGATGATCTCGTCGAGCTCGTCCTGGTTGCGGCCGCGCGCGCCGTGGGTGGCGAACCGGTCGTCGATGGCCAGCTCCGGGCGGCCCATCGCCTTGCACAGCCGGGCGAAGACGGTGTCCTGGTTGGCGGCGATCACCACCCACGAGCCGTCGGCGCTGCGGTAGATGTTGGACGGCGCGATGCCGTCGAGCCGGGTGCCCGACGGCCCGCGCACCACGCCGGCGAGGTCGTAGTCGGGGATGGTGGATTCCTGTACGGCCAAACAGGATTCGGTCAACGCGACATCGACCACCTGGCCGCGCCCGGTGATGCCGCGGCGGTACAGCGCGGCCACCGCGCCCTGGGCGCCGAACATGCCGGCCAGGGTGTCACCGAGCGAGAGCGCGAGCCTGGGCGGCGGGCCGCCGGGGAAACCGTTGAGGTGGCGCAGGCCGCTCGCCGCCTCGGCGACCGAGGCGTAGCCCGCCTTGTGCGCGTCGGGTCCCGTCTGCCCGTAGCCCGACACCCGGACAAGGATGATGCCCGGGTTGCGGGCGCTGAGCACGTCGTAACCCAGGTCCCATTTCTCCAGCGTGCCCGGGCGGAAGTTCTCCACGACGACGTCGGACTTCGCGACCAGCTCCAGGAACAGTTCGCGGCCGCGGGGCTTGCGCAGGTCGAGGGTGATGGCTCTCTTGTTGCGCGCGTGCACCGTCCAGAAGACGTGCTCCCCGTCGGCCTCGGCCTGGCCCCAGGTGCGCAGCGGGTCCGGGGCGCCGGGGGGTTCCACCTTGATGACGTCGGCGCCCATGTCGCCCAGCAACCGTCCGGCGAACGGGCCCGCGATCAGCGTGCCCAGCTCGAGCACCCGGACGCCGTCCAGCGGCCCGGTGGGCGTCACTGCGCCCCCGCGAAGTCGTGCCGGACCAGCCAGTCGGTGACGAGATCGACGGCCGCGCGCAGCTTGTCGCGCTGGTCGGGGCCCGCGTAATAGTGGGTGGCGCCGGGGATTTCGTGCATCTCCTTGTCCTGGTGCCCGATCGCGTTGAACAGCCGCCTGGTGTGGCTGGGCGTGCAGGCGTCGTCGGCCAGATTACCGATGACCAGCGCCGGGACCGCGATGTCGGGCCCGCAGGCCACCCCGTCGCCGCGGGCGTCGTCGTAACTCCATTGCGAGAGCCAGCCGCGCAGCGTGGAGAAGCGGGCCAATCCGACCGGGCTCATGTTCACCACCTGAGGATCCCCCAGGTAGCAGGTTCCCGGGACGCGTTCGTTGGGATCGACGGTCGGGTCCAGCCAGCGCGGGTCGGCCATGGTGCCATGCACGACGAAGCAGAACTCGTCTTGCTCGCGGCCGGCCGCCTTCAGCTCGGCGAGCTTGTCCTTGACCCACGCGGTGATGCGCCGGTTCCGCATCACCTGTGCGTTGCGGTACCGGGCCAGGAACTCCTGGCTGTAGGGCGGCTGGTTCGGGTTGTCCGGGTTGTACAGGTCCAGCTCGGGATCGCGCTTGGTCGGATCGGATTCGTCGAGGATCGACGCGTCCAGCCATTCGGTCAGCGTGCCATGCCGGCTGATGTGCGCGGCCAGCAGCATGATGCCGTCGGCGGCCGGCAGCTCCAGGGCGGTCAGGTCGGGGCCGTCGCCCGACGGGCTCGACGTGATGGTGGGGTGCTGGGCCTGCTGCTGGTAGAACATCGACAGCGAGCCACCGCCACTCCACCCGGCCAGCACCACCTTGGTGTAGCCCAGCCGCTTCTTCGCGTCCTTGATGCACTCGCCGAGATCCTCGACCACCTTCTCCATCAGGAGCGCCGAGTCGGTGCCGCGGAACCGGCTGTTGCAGTAGATGACATGGTGGCCGGCCCGGGCCAGCGCGTTGATCATCGGCAGGTAGGCGCCGCCGCCGATCGGGTGCATGAACACCAGCACGGTGTCCGACGGCTTGTCTTTCGGCTTGAGCAGGTAGCTCTCCAGCACGGTGATCTCGGCCAGGCCGCCGTACACGTCGCGGACGCCGGAATCGTTCTGGAACGCAATGAGATAGGGGATTCGCTCGTATTCGTGGCGGGTCGTCATGGTCAGTGTTGTCCTAGGTCGTGCGCCAGCACCTCGGCCGACGGGGTCAGTCGCCGGCGGGTGTCGACGGCGATCACTTGCCAATCGACGCGGGAGTACTCGTCGAACTTGCGGCGCGCCCGTTCCCGCGCCTTCTCCGGTGCGCCGTGGTGAACGCCTTGCGGCGCATGGGAAATCAGGCCCGGCGGCATCGGGATGCCGTAGAGCGAGCCGCCGTGGAAGAAGGCGATCTCGTCGTAGTCGACGTTGCGGTGGTACCACGGCGTGCGCTCGGTGCCGGCCACGCCTTCGGCGGGCTTGGGCAGGAAGTTCATCACGTAGACGCCGGTGGCCTGCATGAAGAGGTGCACGGTCGGCGGCAGGTGCACGCTGTCGGAGGTGACCACGTTGTAGTCGTCGATGTTGAAGGTGAACGCGAAGTTGTCGCCGCGCCAACCTTCGACGTCGAGCGGATGGTGTTGGTAGAACAGGGTCGTCGGGCCGCCCTCGTGCATGAGCCGCACCTCGTATTCCTCGCGCCCGTCATCGTCGATGGGCGCCGGGTCGGGGATCGTGGCCTGCGACGGGTCGAACGGGAAGTGCCGGCCCAGCGGCCCGGGCGGCGGCACCCGGAACTCGTCGGTCGCCTCGACCATGAGCAGCGTCGTCTCCTCGTCGGGCACCTGGCGCCAGGTGCACGCCTTCGGCAGGTAGAGCCAGTCGCCCCCTCGGTAGCGCAGCGGCCCGAACTCGGTTTCGACCAGGCCGGCGCCCCGGTGTACGAAGCACAGCAGGTCGCCGTCGACATGGCGGACGAAGAACGGCATCGGTTCGTGGCGACGGCTCAACAGGATTCGGCAGTCGGCGTTGCTGAACATGAGCAGCGGACCGCCGTTGGCGTCGGTGGCGTCGGCGGGCTTGAGCTGTTCCGCGAGCACGTCGACGGGGCGCAGCGGACCGACCGACCGGTAGGCGGTGGGGTCGTGGCGGCGGTACAGGTTCGCGGTGCGGCCGGTGAATCCGTCCCGCCCCAGCTCGTCGTCCTTGAGCCCGTCGAGGTCGGCGTGCAGGCGTCGCGGCGTCTTGCCTTTTCGCATGTGGACGAAGGATTCCATGGCTGACCCCCGGGGGCTCGCTGGGACAAAACTGAAAGTGACATTACTTTTTGTTTCTGGCCGGCACAAGGGCCCGGCCCTCCGCGAGACATAATCCATTGCGACCCGACACGGCGTGTCTTCGCTGACGTTTATGTGTCGCCGATCGACCGGCACATCGCGTCAGTCGCGGACGCGCACCACGACCTTGCCCTTGGCGGTGCGGTTCTCCAGCGACGCGACCGCGGCGGCGGCCTCGTCCAGGGGGTAGACCTCGGGGGTGGGGGCGGCCAGCTCGCCCGAGCTGAGCAGCTTCTCGAGGCCGGCCCATTGCTCGGCGAGCGCGTTCGGATGCGTCGCCGTCCAGGCGCCCCAGCCCACGCCGACCACGTCAATATTGTTGAGCAGCAACCGGTTCACCTTCACCGTCGGGATATCCCCGCCGGTGAAGCCGACGACGAGCAGCCGTCCGCCGGGGGCGAGCGAGCGCAACGAGTCGGTGAAGCGGTCGCCGCCGACCGGGTCGAGTATTACGTCGACGCCGCGACCGCCGGTGAGCTCCTTGACGGCATCCTTGAACCCGTCGGCCAACACCACGTCGGTGGCCCCGGCGGCCGTCGCGACGTTCGCCTTCTCTTCCGTGCTGACCACCGCGATGGTGCGCGACGCCCCGAGCAGCGACGCCAGCCGCAGCGTCGACGTCCCGATGCCGCCGGCGGCGCCGTGCACCAGCACCGTCTCGCCCTGGGCCAGCCGGCCCCGCACCGTCAGCGCGAAGTACACCGTCAGGTCGTTGAACAGCAGGCCGGCGCCCGCCTCGAAGCTCACGTTGTCGGGAAGTTTGAACACCCGGTCGGGTTGCAGGATCGCGACTTCGGCCATGCCGCCGGACAGCATCGTCAGCCCGACGACCCGGTCCCCGGCCCGCACGTGCGCGCCGTCCGGCGCCGAGCGGACCACGCCGGCGATCTCGGCGCCCAGCACGAACGGCGGCTCGGGGCGGTACTGGTAGAGGCCCCGGGTGAGCAGCGCGTCGGGGAAGGCGGCACCGGCCGCGTGCACCTCGACGACGACACCGTCACCCGATGGTTCGTCGATCTCCGCCACCTCGATCGCGTCCGGACCGTCCAGCCGAGTCACCCGCGCAGCACGCATGGTCGGACAGCCTACTGCCGACTCAAAAACCGCCGGCGACCCGCACCACCGCCCGCCCGGTGAACTTGCCGGCACGCACCTGATCCAGCACATCGACGACGTCCTTGATGTCGACGTCGCTGGTGAGCAAGTCGAGGTGACGCGGCCGCAACGAATCACCCAGCAGCGCCCACAGTTTGCGGCGCCGGCCGATCGGCATCTGCACCGAATCCATGCCCAGCAGCGCCACGCCGCGCAGGATGAACGGCATCACCGTGGTGCGCAACGCCGGCCCGCCGGTCAGGCCACTACAGGCCACCGCCCCGCCGTAGTCGACGGCGCTGAGCACGTCCGCCAGCGTCGCGCCGCCGACGCAGTCCACCGCGGCCGCCCACCGCGCCTTGGCCAACGGCCGCGGTTTGGCGTCGGGATCCTCGGGCAGTCGGCCGATAACCTCCGCGGCGCCAAGCTCTTTCAGCAGCCCGGCGGCACCCTCTTTGCCGGTCGAGGCCACCACCCGGTAGCCCGCGGCGGCCAACAGGTCCACACTGACCGAGCCCACGCCGCCGGAGGCGCCCGTGACGACCACTGAGCCGGCGCCGGGTTCGATGCCCCAGTCGATCAGCGCTTGCACGCTCATGGCGGCGGTGAAGCCGGCTGTCCCGATCGCCGCGCCCTCGTGCGGGCTCAGCGCGCCGAGCGCGACGACCTGGTCGGCCGGCAGTCGCACGTATTCGGCGTAGCCGCCGTGGTGGCCGGTGCCGATCTGGTATCCGTGCGCCAGCACCTGCTCGCCGACGGTGAAGTCCGCCGAACCGGATTCGACGACCTCGCCGGTCAGGTCGATGCCGGGCACGACGGGGTAGCTGCGCACCACGCCGCCGCCCGGGGTCAGCGCCAGCGCGTCCTTGTAGTTGACGCTCGAATAGAGCACCCGGATCGTCACCTCACCGGGTGGGAGGTCGGAGCGGCTCAAAGTCTCGACCGAGGCGGTTATCCGGTCACCATCTTCGCGGGCGACGAGCGCTTGAAACGTGTCCATGCACCGACGCTAACCTCACCGTATGGATTCCTTTCCACTCGGTCGCTTTTCGGTCTCCCGGGTGGGCTTCGGCGCGATGCAGTTGCCGGGGCCCAACGTCTTCGGCCCGCCGCGGGACCGCGACGAGGCGCTCGCCGTGCTGCGCCGGGCCGTCGAACTCGGCGTCGACCACATCGACACCGCCCAGTTCTACGGTCCCGACGTCGCCAACGAGCTCATCCGCGAGGCGCTGCATCCCTATCCGGAGAACTTGGCGCTGGTGAGCAAGGTCGGCGGCCGGCGCGACGACAGCGGCGCCTGGTTACCGGTCGACGAGCCGGCCGACTTGCGCCGCGACATCGAGACCAACCTGCGCACGCTCGGCGCCGACCAATTGGCCGCGGTCAACCTGCGCGTGTTCGAAAGCGACGGGCCGGATCAGCTTTTCGACGACCAGCTGTCGGTGATGATCGAAGCCCGCGACGCGGGACTGATCGGGGGGATCGGGTTGAGCAACGTCAACCGCGATCACCTGCTGCGCGCCTTGGAGCGCACCGAAGTCGCCTGTGTGCAAAACGCATTCAACCTCGTCGACCGCGGATCGGCGCCCGTGCTCGAGGAGTGCACGACACGCGGCATCGCGTTCGTTCCGTTCTTCCCGCTGGGGGCCGCCTTCATCCGGCCCAACCCGGTGCTCACCCACCGAGTGGTCGTCGAGACCGCCGACCGGCTCGGGCACACGCCCGCGCAGGTCGCGCTGGCGTGGACGCTGGGCGTGGCGCCCAACGTGCTGCTGATCCCGGGCACCTCGTCGGTGCGCCACCTCGAGGAGAACCTCGACGTCGCCTCCATCGAGCTGGACGACGAGGTCCGCGAGCAGCTGGACGCGATCGGCGCCTAAGTTTCGCCGAACGTGCACTCAGGGCGAAGAAATCGCCGAATTTCCGCCATGGTTGCACGTTCGGCGCAGACCGGTCGCTATTTGAGCTCGGCCGACGACAGGCCCAGCAAGCGGCGGGCGACCACCAACTGCTGGATCTGCTGAGTGCCCTCGAAGATGTCGAGGATCTTGGAGTCGCGCGCCCACTTCTCCAGCATCGATTGCTCGGAATAGCCTGCGGTGCCGGCCAATTCGACAGTCTTGAGGGTGACGTCGCTGGCCATGCGGCCGGCCTTGGCCTTGCTCATCGACGCCTCTTTGGAGTTCGGGATCTTGTTGTCGGCCTGCCACGCCGCGCGCAGCGCGAGCAGGTAGGCGGCCTCCCAGTCGGCCTCCATCCGCAGGAACTCGGCCGCCGCGGCGCTCTGGGCGTGCGAGGGCTTGTCGTAGGAGATCTCCACGCCGGCCTCGGTCAGGATCTTGCGGATCTCCTCCAGGGCGGCGCGGCCGACCCCGATGGCCATGGCGGCCACGATGGGCCTGGTGTTGTCGAAGGTCTCCATCACGCCGGAAAAGCCCTTGCCCACTTCGATTTCCGGGTTGCCGAGCAGGTTCTCCTTCGGGATCCGGACGTTGTCGAATCGGATCGCCGCGGTGTCGGAGCCCTTGATGCCGAGTTTGCGTTCGAGCCGCTCGACGGTCACGCCCGGGTGCTCGCGCGGCACGATGAACGACTTGATGGCCGCGCGCCCCTGCGACTTGTCCAGCGTCGCCCACACCACGATGTGGGTGGCGCGCGAACCGGCTGTGACGTAGATCTTTTCGCCGTTGATCACGTACTCGTCGCCGTCCAGCTTGGCCGTGGTCGACACCGCCGCGGAGTCGGAGCCGAAGCCCGGCTCGGTGATGGCCATCGCCGCCCACACCTTGCCCAGGCGTTCCAACTGTTCCTCGGTGGCCACCGCGGAGATGGCCGCGTTGCCCAGGCCCTGGTAGGGGACCGACAACATCATCGCGACGTCGCCCCAGCAGGCCTCCAGGGTCTGCAGCAGGGCCGCCATGTTCGCGCCGTTGTGGTTTTGGTCCCTGTCCTTGTTCTCGTCGCCCAGGTTGTCGGCCCCGGCGAACTCGATGGATTCCGAGGCGCCCGCGAACAGGTTGTACAGGGTGTCGAGTTCGACCGGGTAGGCGTGTTCGGCCAGGTCGTACTTGCGGGCGATCGGCCGCATCAGTTCCGCGGCGCCCTGATGCGTCTTGACGGCCACCGCCTGCAGTTTGCGGGGCAGTTCGAGATTGATTGCCATGATTGGTCTTTCGGCTCGAGTTGAATGACGACTTAGATGACGACGACGCCCTCGGCCACGCCGATGGCCCGCAGGTCGCGGTACCAGCGCTCGACCGGGTGTTCCTTCGTGAAGCCGTGGCCGCCGAGCAGCTGCACGCCGTCCAGGCCGATCTGCATGCCCTTGTCGGCGCCCAACCGCTTGGCCAGGGCCGCCTCGCGGATGAAGGGCAGGCCCTGCTCGGCGCGGGCGGCGCCCCGCCAGGTGATCAGCCGCAGGCCGTCCAGCTCGATCGCGATGTTGGCGCACATGAACGCGACGGCCTGACGGTGGGCGATCGGCTCGCCGAACGCTTCGCGCTCCTTCACGTAGGGCACCACGTAGTCGAGGACCGCATGCGAGGTGCCGACCGCCAGTGCCGCCCAGCCCAGCCGGGACAGCGCGAGAGCCTCCGAGTAGTCGTCGTCGGTGGCTTCGTCCTCACCGAGGCGCGCATTCAGCGGCACCGAGACGCCCGAGAGCTCCACGTGACCCAGGGCCGCCGCGCGGATGCCCATGCTCGGATCCGCCTTGACGGTAAGGCCTTTCGTCGACGACTCGACGATGAACAAGGCCGGCTTGCCGTCCAGCTGGGCGCCGACGATGAACAGCTCGGCGTCGGCCGCCGCCGGAACCAACGACTTCACGCCGTCGAGGCGGTAGCCGCTCGGTGTGCGCACCGCGGTGGTCTTCAGCTGGGTGGGGTCGAACAGCGGTTGCGGCTCGGCGATGGCGACGCAGGCCTGCGGAACGTTCTCGCCCGCGAACTCGTGCAGATACGTGGCCTGCTGGTCCGCGCTGCCGATTCTGGCCCCGGGCGGTGTGGCCGCGGCGCTCACGCACTGGGGCAGCGCGGACCAGCATGCCACGT
>NZ_LZJB01000530.1:0-12406 GCF_001666895.1 Mycobacterium sp. E3298 | reverse complement strand
ACCTGCACATCGTCGGACCCAACATGGCCACCCAGCCCTACGGCATCGGGGTCAACCTGACCAACACCGGGCTGGTCCGGTTCGTCAACGGCACCCTGGAGCGGATCCGCCGGGACGGCACGTGGAACACGTTGTACCGCAAGTGGTTGACGGTGCTGGGGCCCGCGCCCGCGCCACCGACGCCGAGGTATCTGGACTGATGGCCGAGTCGGAGAAGATCGAGCAGCCGGAAACCGGCGCCGACGAAAGCCCGGGCACCCAGCCGCCGGACACGCAGGGCGGCGGCCCGACCACGGGGCGCATCCAGGCCACCCAGGCGCTGTTCCGACCCGACTTCGAAGATGACGACGACGACTTTCCGCACATCTCGCTGGGCACCCTGGACAGCGATCCGCAAGACCGGGTGACGGTGGGGACGCGGGTGCTGCCACCGGTCCGCCACCTCGGCGGCGGCCTGGTCGAGATTCCGCGGGTGCGCGACATCGACCCGCTCGAGGCCCTGATGACCAGCCCGGTGGTGCCGGAGGGCAAGCGGTTCTGCTGGAACTGCGGGAAACCGGTCGGCCGGTCCGGCAAGGAGGGCAAGGGCAAGTCGGAGGGCTGGTGCCCCGCCTGCGGCAGCGCGTATTCGTTTCTGCCACAGCTGAACCCGGGTGACATCGTCGCCAACCAGTACGAGGTCAAGGGCTGCATCGCGCACGGCGGGCTGGGATGGGTGTACCTGGCGGTCGACCACAACGTCAACGACCGCCCGGTGGTGCTCAAGGGCCTGGTGCATTCGGGCGACGCCGAGGCGCAGGCGATCGCGATGGCCGAACGGCAGTTCCTCGCCGAGGTGGTCCACCCGCAGATCGTGCAGATCTTCAACTTCGTCGAGCACAAGGACCGCGGCGGCAACCCGGTCGGCTACATCGTCATGGAGTACATCGGCGGGCAGCCGCTCAAGCACGGCAAGGACAAGAAGCTCCCCGTCGCCGAGGCCATCGCCTACCTGCTGGAGATCCTGCCGGCGCTGACGTATCTGCACTCGATCGGCTTGGTCTACAACGACCTCAAGCCGGAGAACATCATGCTGACCGAGGAGCAGCTGAAGCTGATCGACCTGGGGGCGGTGTCGCGCGTCAACTCGTTCGGCTACCTCTACGGCACGCCGGGATTCCAGGCGCCCGAGATCGTGCGGACCGGCCCGACGGTCGCGACCGACATCTACACCGTGGGGCGCACCCTCGCGGCGCTGACGGTGAACCTGCCCACCCGCAACGGCCGCTACGTCGACGGCCTGCCCGACGACGACCCCGTGCTGGCGACCTACGACTCGTACCGGCGGTTGCTGCGCCGCGCCATTGACCCCGACCCGCGGCGCCGATTCGCCAGCACCGAAGAGTTGTCCGCCCAGCTGATGGGCGTGCTGCGGGAGGTCGTCGCCCAGGACACCGGCGTGCCGCGGCCGGGCCTGTCGACCATCTTCAGCCCGAGCCGCTCGACGTTCGGGGTGGACCTGCTGGTCGCGCACACCGACGTCTACCTGGACGGCCAGGTCCACTCGGAGCGGCTGACGGCCCGCGAGATCGTCACGGCGCTACAGGTGCCGCTGGTCGACCCGGCCGACGTCGCCGCCCCCGTGCTGCAGGCGACGGTCCTCTCTCAGCCGGTGCAGACCCTGGATTCGTTGCGCGCGGCCCGCCACGGCACGCTGGACGCCGACGGCGTCGAGGTGTCCGAGTCGACCGAGTTGCCGCTGATGGAGGTTCGCGCGCTGCTCGACCTGGGCGACGTGGCCAAGGCCACCCGGAAGCTGGACGACCTGGCCGAGCGGGTTGGCTGGCAGTGGCGGCTGGTTTGGTATCGGGCCGTCGCCGAGCTGCTCACCGGCGACTACGACTCCGCCAGAACGCATTTCACCGAGGTACTGGATACCTTCCCCGGCGAGCTGGCGCCCAAGCTGGCGTTGGCGGCCACCGCCGAGCTGGCCGGTGACGTCGATGAGCAGAGGTACTACCAGACGGTGTGGAAGACCAACGACGGGGTGATCTCGGCGGCCTTCGGGCTGGCCAGATGGCTGTCCGCCGAGGGCGATCGCGCCGGCGCGGTGCGCACGCTCGACGAGGTGCCGCCCACCTCAAGGCATTTCACCACCGCGCGGCTGACGAGTGCGGTGACCCTGCTGTCCGGCCGGTCGAAGAGCGAGATCACCGAGGAGGACATCCGCGACGCCGCCCGGCGGGTGGAGGCGCTGCCCCCGACCGAACCGCGGGTGCTGCAGATCCGCGCGCTGGTGCTGGGCTGTGCGATGGACTGGCTGGAGGACAACAGGGCCAGCACCAATCACATTCTGGGTTTCCCGTTCACCGAGCACGGGCTGCGCCTGGGCGTCGAGGCCGCGCTGCGCAACCTCGCCCGGGTGGCGCCCACCCAGCGGCACCGCTACGCGTTGGTGGACATGGCGAACCGGGTGCGGCCGACGAGCACGTTCTGAGTTGCGCCCTTGGCGCGATCGCATGTGCGTCCAGGGCGGCGACACGCCGTACGGCCCCACCCTGAGCGCACGCTCAAAGCCCTGAGCGCACACGCGATGCGGCCAGCGCGGCGCGAACCCGCCGCACGATCGCGGCCGGCCGGTCCTCGGCGACCACCCGGACGACGATCCAGCCCAACTCCTCGAGCATCTCGGCGCGCCGAATGTCCTTGACGTATTGGCGCCGGTCGGTGCGGTGTTGGTCGCCGTCGTATTCGACCGCCACCAGGTGCTCCTCCCAGCCCATGTCGAGGTAGGCGAAGGGAATGCCGTCGTCGGCTAGCACCGGGATCTGTGTTTGGGGCCGCGGCAGGCCACCGTCGATCAGGAGCAGCCGCAGGTAGCTCTCCCTGGGCGACTGCGACCCGGGGTCGAACAGCGCCAGCGCGGCTTCCAGGCGCCGCAGGCCGGGCGAGCCGGGATGGCATCCCGCGACGCGCAGCACGTCGTCGGCCTTGAAGCCCGTCGCCCGGGCCAGTGCGTCCAGCCGCGCGACGGCCGAGCGCACAGCCCCGCGCCGGCCGATGTCGAAGGCGGTGCGCTCGGGCGTGCTGACCGGGTAGCCGCCGACGAGCTGCGTCTCGCCGTCCAGCAGCACACCGCGCCGCGTCAGCACGCCGCGCGGCGGGCGGCCGTTGGCATGCGCCAGCTCGACGGGCACGTCGTCGGGAATCCATTCGGCGCCATGCAGTCTGGCGGCGGCGGCCCCGACCACCGTCGCCCTGCGCCCCGACCACAGCCAGGCCGCCCGGATGCGCAGCTCCAGCGAGAGCTGGGCGTCGTCGGGCAGGTAGACGTTCGGGAAGACGGGGCGGTAACGGGCCCGCAGTTCATGGCGGCTCAGCACGCCCGACCGCAGGGCCTCGCTGCCGAGGAAGGGTTGTTCCATGCCGGGAAGGTTCGCACCGCACCGCAGAGCCTCGTGTGCGGCCATCCACAGGGAAAACATAGGTCCATGCCGCAGAGTTGACCCATGCCTGGGCAGTCCACCGCATGGGTCAGCACGGCCCGCGCGCTACGGCGAGCCGGGTTCGGGGTGACCGGACCCGAGGTGGACGCCGCACTGGGCGGCGACTGGCCAACTTACGTCGATGCCATGCTGGCCGCGAATCCCGATGCCGACCCGGGAGCGATCGCCAGCCCGATGCCGACGTTGACGCCACCCCGACCGCCCGGAAAGTCCGCCGCGCCCGCGGCCCGCAAGCAGTACAACCAGCAGCTCTCCGAGCAGCAGCGCGCGTTGTCCGACTGGTGGCTGCACCGCATGGTCAGCGTGCGGCAGCCGCTTGGTGAGAAGCTGACCCTGTTGTGGCACAACCACTTCGCCACCTCCGCGCAGAAGGTCCGGGTCGCGGCGTACATGGCCGCACAGAACCAGAAGCTGCGCACCCTGTCGCTGGGCGACTTCCGCACCCTGGCCTACGCGATGCTGACCGACGCCGCGATGCTGCGCTGGCTGGACGGGCAGAGCAGCACCGCCAAGGCACCGAACGAGAACCTCGCTCGCGAGTTCATGGAGCTGTTCACGCTGGGACACGGCAACGGCTACACCGAGGACGACGTGCGCAACGGCGCCCGCGCGCTGACGGGCTGGCTGATCGGCGCCGACGGCAACACGACGCTGGCCCCGAAACGCCATGACGGCGCGGCCAAGACGCTGTTCGGGCAGACCCGTGACTTCGACGCCGCCGGGTTCTGCGACGCCGTGCTGGCCCAGCCGAAGTCGGCGGAGTACGTCGCGGGACGGTTGTGGCGACAGCTGGCCTCCGATGATCCGCCGTCGCGCCCCACGCTCGACAGGCTGGTCGCCGCGTACGGCCCCGGCCGGGACCTGCGTGCGCTGACCCGGGCGATCCTCACCGACGACGAGTTCGTCCACGGCCGGGCCACTGTCGTCAACCCGCCCGTCGAATGGCTCGTCGGCGTCATGCGCGCCCTGCGGGTGCCCCTCGACCCATCCACTCGAAAAGTCACCGACGCGACGTTGCACGCCCTCGGGCAGCGGCCGTTCTATCCGCCGAGCGTCGGCGGCTGGCCGCAGGGCCAGGTGTGGCTGTCCACCGCAAGCGCCGAGGCGCGGCTGCGGGCCGCCAACCGGCTCGCGCACGCCGGCGACCTGTCCGGCGTCGAAAGCGCCGCGCCCGGTGACCGCATCGACGCGGTCGGCTACCTGATCGGCATCGGCGACTGGTCGGACCGGACCGCCGACGCGCTGCAACCCCTGGTGCGCAACCCGCCACAACTGGTCGCCGCCGCGGTCAACACCCCCGAATACCTGACGTCCTAGCGAGAACACGATGCCCGAGATGAACCGCCGCAGATTCCTGGCCGCCAGCGCCGGTGTGGGCGCGGCCGGCCTGTTGTCGACGGCGGTGGCGGTCCGCTGGCAAGACCTGATGCGCGCCGCCGGGGACCGGCCGCTGGCCGACGGCGCGGGCGTGCTGGTGCTGGTCACGCTCTACGGCGGCAACGACGGGATCAACACCCTGATCCCCTACGCGGACAACGCGTATCACGACGCCCGGCCGGAACTGGCCTACGCCCCGGGCGACGTCCTGCACCTCGACGAGGCGCTTGGTCTCAACCCCGCCCTGAAGGGTCTGGCGCAGTTGTGGGGCCGGCGGCAGCTCGCCATCGTGCGGGGAGTGGGTTATCCGCGGCCCGACCACAGCCACTTCCGGTCCATGGATATCTGGCAGACGGCGTCTCCCGCCGAGCCCGTGTCGACGGGCTGGATCGGCCGCTGGCTCGACGCCACCGGCGACGACCCGCTGCGGGCGGTCAACATCGGTCCCGTGCTTCCGCCACTCGCGGTGGGCGAAAAGCACACCGCCGCAGCGCTTTCCACGGCCCCGGAGCCGACCGGACAGGGCCTCGACACGCTGATGGGCGCGCTCGGCGCCGAGGACCGCGACGACACCCCGGCGATGGCCGCGGTGTGCAAGGCCTACCGGGCCGCCCGCACCACCGCCAACGCCTTCGAATCGGTGAAAGCCGCAGGAAACCAAGGTAACTCCCTGTCCGCACAACTGAGCCTGGTGGCCGAGGCGGTCCAGGCCCGCGTGCCGACACGGGTCTACACGGTGCAATTGGGCGGCTTCGACACGCACGCCGGGGAACGGGCCACGCAGCAGCGGCTGCTCGCGACGTTCGATGAGGCGGTGACCTCGTTCCTGCAGCGGGTCGCCGGCCGCAACGTCGTCGTGGTGGCGTATTCGGAGTTCGGCCGCCGGGTGCGCGCCAACGCGTCCCAGGGCACCGATCACGGCACCGCCGGTCCCGTCTTCGTCGCGGGCGCGCCCGTTCGGGGCGGTTTCTACGGCGACGAACCCAGCCTCACCGACCTCGATAACGGGGACCTGAAGTACACCACCGACTTTCGCGACGTGTACCACGAGCTGCTCGCGCGGACCGTGGGGACGGATCCCGCGCCGTCGGTGGGCGCCGGGCGGAAGAGCCTCGGCTTCCTAACCGCTTAGCGCGCTCACGCAGTCGCGGGCGATGGCCAGTTCCTCGTTGGTCGGGATCACCAGCACGGCGATCGGAGATTCGTCGGCGGAGATCTGCCTGGCGCCCTTGCCGCCGCCGAGGTTGCGGCGCTCGTCGAGCACGATGCCCAGCTCCTCCAGGCCCGCCACCGCGTCGCGGCGCACCGCCGCGTCGTTCTCCCCGATGCCGGCGGTGAAGCTGATGACGTCGGTGTGTCCCAGCACCGCCAGGTAGGCGCCGATGTATTTGCGCAGCCGATGGGTGAACACGCCGTAGGCCAATTGCGCTGCGGCGTCGCCGGATTCGATCATGGTGCGCAGCCGCCGGAAGTCGCGCTCGCCCGACAGCCCGACCACCCCGGACCGCTGGTTGAGCATGGATTCCACCTCGTCGACGCCCATTTTGGCGACGTGGCAGAGGTAGCTGACGATGCTGGGGTCGATGTCGCCGCTGCGGGTGCCCATCACCAGACCCTCCAGCGGCGTCAGGCCCATCGACGTGTCCAGCGGCCTGCTACCGGCGATCGCCGACGCCGAGCAGCCGTTACCCAGGTGCAGCACAATCTGTTTCAGGCCGCCCAGCGGCCGGTCCAGGAAGGCGGCGGCCTGCTGGCTCACATAGCGGTGCGACGTGCCGTGAAACCCGTAACGGCGGATCTTCCAGCGTTCGGCCAAGCCGCGGTCGATCGCATAGGTGGCGGCGGCGGGCGGCATGTCGTGGAAGAACGCCGTGTCGAAGACCGCGATGTGCGGGACATCGGGCAGCAGCTTGCGGGCCACCTCGATTCCCTTGACCGCGGGCGGGTTGTGCAGCGGCGCCAGTTCGGACAATTCGTCGAGCTTGCGGATCACCGCGTCGTCCACCGGCGTCGGCTTGTAGAAGGTGTTGCCGCCGTGTACGACTCGGTGGCCCACCGCCACCAGTCCGCAATTCCCGAGGTCGATCCCCTTCTCGGACAGCGCGTCGAAGGCCTGGCGCAGCGCCGCGTCGTGGTCGTGAACCGGTGACGACTCCTCCCCGATCCGTTCGACGTTGCCGGTCGCGCGGGCGACACCCGAATCCGGTTCGACCAACTGGTATTTCAGCGACGACGAGCCGGAGTTGATCACCAGCACGGCCCGGTTCGCGCTAGTCACGGACGTCCTGGGCCTGGATCGCGGTGATGGCAACGGTATTCACGATGTCTTCGACCAGCGCGCCGCGGGACAGGTCGTTCACCGGCTTGCGCAGGCCCTGCAGCACCGGCCCGATGGCGATCGCCCCGGCGCTGCGCTGCACGGCCTTGTAGGTGTTGTTGCCGGTGTTGAGGTCGGGGAACACCAGCACGGTGGCACGGCCGGCCACCGGCGAGCCACGCAGCTTGGTGGCCGCGACGGACGGTTCGATCGCGGCGTCGTACTGGATGGGCCCCTCGACCGGCAGCTCCGGCGCCCGCCGCCGCACCAATTCGGTTGCGGTTCTGACCTTGTCGACGTCGGCACCGGTGCCCGACTCGCCGGTCGAGTACGACAGCATCGCCACCCGCGGTTCGATGCCGAATTGCGATGCGGTGCGGGCGGAGGAGATCGCGATGTCGGCCAGTTGCTCCGGCGTCGGGTTCGGGATGATGGCGCAGTCGCCATAGGCCAGCACCCGGTCGGGCAGGCACATCAGGAAGATGCTGGACACCGTCGAGACGTCGGGCACGGTCTTGATGATCTCGAAGGCCGGCCGAACCGTGTGCGCCGTGGTGTGGGCGGCGCCCGACACCATGCCGTCGACCATGCCGTTGTAGACCATCATCGTGCCGAAATACGTGGCGTCGCGCATGATCTCGCGGGCGTGCTCGGCGGTGACACCCTTGGCCTTGCGCAGCTCGGCGTACTGATCGGCGAACCGGGAGCGGAGGTCGCTGGTGCGCGGGTCGATCACCTGCGCGCCGTCGAGGTCCACCCCGAGCTCCCCCGAGCGCTGCCGGATCTGCGCCTCGTCGCCCAGCACGGTGAGGTCGGCGACGCGGCGCTGCAGCACCCGGCCGGCCGACTTGAGGATGCGGTCGTCGTCCCCCTCGGGCAGGACGATGTGCTTGCGATCCGCCCGCGCCTGCAGCGTCAGGCGGTGGATGAACATCTGCGGCGTGGTCACGGTGGGAATCGGAATGGCAAGCTGTTCAAGCAGATCCGGGACGTCGACGTAGCGGTCCATCAGCTCCAGCGCGGTGTCGATCTTGCGCAGCGAGTTCGCCGTGACGCGGCCGCGCGCCGCGGCGGCGGCGCTGGCCGCGTCGTAGGTGCCCAGCGTGGTGGCGATGATCGGCAGCCGCAGCCGCAGCCCGGCGACCAGCGCCGCGATGGAAGGGTGCAGCTGGAAGCCGCCGTTGAGGACGATGCAGGACAGCGACGGAAACCCTTCGGCCCCATGGGCGCTCGCCACGGCCAACACCACGTCCGACCGGTCGCCGGGGGTGATCACCGCCATGCCGTCGCTCAGCCGTTCCAGCACGTGGTCGGCGGTCATGCCGGCGACCAGCACGCCGGTGACCTCGCGTTCGCGCAGCGACGCCTCACCGCTGACCGGCGTTCCGCCGACGGCCTTTTCGAGTTCGGCCACCGTCGGAGCCGACAGCAGCGGCTCCTCGGGCAGCACGTAGCTGCGCTGGGTGAAGGCCTCCAGCGCCTCGGCGACCTCGTCCAGCTGAGCCGGTTCACAGCGGTTGGCGACCACCGCGGCGGCGTGGGCGCGCTGGTTGGACAGCTCGGCCAGGCACGCCGCGACGACGCCGGCCACCTCGTCGGGGGTCCGGCCCCGGCCGCTGACCGTGAGCAGCACGGGCGCACCGAGGTTGACGGCGATCCGGGCGTTGACGGAGAGCTCGGCCGGCCGCGCGACGTCGGTGTAGTCGCTGCCCACGATCACCACCGCGTCGCAGTCGTCGGCCATCGCGTGATAGGCGTCGACGATGGTGGCGATCGCGGCGTCGGTGTCGGCGTGCAGTTGCTGATACGTGACGCCGACGCACTGCTCGTAGGGCACGCCCGCGGTGGTGTGCTGCAGCAGCAGATCCAGGATGTAGTCGTGGTCCTTGCCGTCGGGCACGCGCGTGATGGGCCGGAACACACCCACTTTGGCGACGGTCGCGGTCAGGCGGTGCAGCAGCCCGAGCGCGAGCGTCGACTTGCCGGTCTCCGGTTCCGGAGCGGCGATGTAGATGGCCGAGGGTTCAGGCAAGTCGCCGCAGCCTGGGGGCCAGGTCCTTTTCGAAGAGCTCGAGGAACCGGCGCTGGTCGTGGCCGGGCGCGTGGAACACCAGGTGGTTGAGCCCCCAGTCGACGTAGTCCTTGACCTTTTCGACGGCCTCGTCGGGGTCCGACGCGACGATCCAGCGCTTGGTGATCTGCTCGATCGGGAGCGCGTCGGCGGCCTTCTCCATCTCGATCGGGTCGTCGATGCTGTGCTTCTGCTCGGCGGTCAGCGACAGCGGCGCCCAGAACCGGGTGTTCTCGCGGGCCAGCTCCGGGTCGGTGTCGTAGGAGATCTTGATCTCGATCATCCGGTCGATCTCATCCGCGTTCTTGCCCGCCGCTTCGGCGCCCTCGCGCATCGCGGGGATGAGCTTGTCCTTGTAGAGCTCTTCGCCCTTGCCGGAGGTGCAGATGAATCCGTCGCCTGCGCGCCCGGCGTACTTGGCCACCTGCGGTCCGCCCGCGGCGATGTAGATCGGGATGCCGCCCTCGGGCACGTCGTAGATCGAGGCGCCCTTCGTCTTGTAGTACTCGCCGTCGAAGTCGACGCGGTCGCCGAGCCACAGTTCGCGCATCAGCCGCACCGACTCGCGCAGCCGCGCGTAGCGTTCCTTGAACTCGGGCCACTCGCCCTCGTATCCGGTGGCGATCTCGTTCAGCGCCTCGCCGGTTCCCACACCGAGGAAGATGCGGTTCGGGTAAAGGCAGCCCATGGTGGCGAAGGCCTGGGCGATGACGGCGGGGTTGTACCGGAAGGTCGGCGTCAACACCGAGGTGCCCAGCACGATCCGCTTGGTGCGTTCGCCGACGGCGGTCATCCAGGCCAGCGAGAAGGGGGCGTGCCCGCCCTTGTGCCGCCAGGGCTGGAAGTGATCGCTGACGGTTGCGCTGTCCATGCCGTGCGCTTCGGCGGCGACGGCGAGTTCGACGAGCTCGCGCGGTGCGAATTGTTCGGCGGATGCCTTGTATCCAAGTTTCAGTTCAGCCACGGGTCATTTCTACTCCTCCGCCTACACTCGCGGGCATGGCGGAGCTCGTTCAAGTCACCGACCGGGTTCACCTCGCCCAGGGCGAGGCGGTCAACTGGACTCTGGTCACCGACGACAACGGCGTGATGCTGATCGACGCCGGCTATCCCGGCGACCGCCAGGACGTGCTGGCCTCGCTGTCCGCGCTGGGCTTCGGCCCGGACGACGTGCGCGCCATCGTGTTGACGCACGCACACATCGACCACCTGGGCACCGCGATCTGGTTCGCCGACGCGCACGGCATCCCGGTTTACTGCCACGCGGACGAGGTGGGGCACGCGAAGCGGGAGTACCTCGAGCAGGTGTCTATTGTCGATGTGGCGCTGCGCATTTGGCGGCCCCGGTGGGCCAAGTGGACGGCCCACGTGGTCCGCAGCGGCGGCCTGATCCGCGACGGCATCCCGACCGCTCGGGCGTTGACCGCGGAGCTGGCCGCGAGCCTGCCGGGCCAACCGAGCCCGGTCTTCAGCCCCGGCCACACCAACGGGCACTGCTCGTATCTGGTCGACGGTGTGCTGGTCAGTGGCGACGCCCTCATCACCGGGCACCCACTACTGCGCCGCAGCGGGCCGCAACTGCTGCCGGCGATCTTCAGCTACAACCAACAGGACTGCATCCGCACCCTGTCCGCGCTCGCGCTGCTGGAGACCGAGGTCCTGCTGCCGGGCCACGGCGACGTGTGGCGGGGGCCGATTCGGGAGGCGACCGCGGCGGCCCTCGCGCTCGCCGAAAGCTGAAGCCTGGTGGCGCCGAGTGTGGGCCCTGGGTACACCAACGGCCCGAAATTCGTCCGTAGACCCCACACTCGGTGAAACTCACTGACCGTCGAGAACCAGCCATTTCTCGAAGGCGATCGGGACGAACGGTCCCCAGGACGGCAGCGGATCGGCGGGCACCCGGGTATACCCGGTCGCGTCGTACAGCGCCTCGGCCTCGGGTTGCCGGTTGCCGGTGATCAGGTACAGCCGCCGATACCCGCGCGCGGCGGTCTCGGCCTCCAGCGCCGCGAGCAGGATTCGGGCGTAACCGCGCCGCCGGTGCGCGCGGTCGGTCCAAATGCGTTTGAGTTCGGCGGTCTCGGCGTCGTACCGCCGAAAGGCGCCGCCGGTGACGGGCACGCCGTCGAGCACCCCGATCAGCAGCCCACCGTCCGGCGCGGCCAGCTCCGCCTCCGGCACCGGCAGCCAGGACAAGTGCGTGCTCGGCGTGCCGCCGTAGCGCTGCGCGTACTCGTCGGCCAGCTCGGCCAGCAGGGGCTGCGCCAGCGGATCGTTGTGCGTGGCCGACACGAACCGCAGCGCTGATTGGTCAGAACCCGGCATGAACGTCTAAACCCTTGTGGCGGTGAGGTATTCCGGGACGAAGTCCGTCCCCCCACGCGGGGGCGCCGGCAGCCCCATCGCGCCCGACAGGTCGCCGACGCTGCGCTGCGCCGTCACCCAGCCGTTGGCGCCCAGATACTCGGGGACGTAGTGGTATCGGCCCGGATGCGTCAGGCTGGCCAGGTCGATCTCCACGCCGTGGCGGCGCCAGCCGTCGACGAAGGACCGCTCCGCCTCCAGGAGCAGGGGGGTCCAGGTGGGCATGTGATCGCAGGCGAGCCGGCTGCCGGCGGCGCTCATCGCGGTGACGCCCTGCAGCACCCGGTCCTGCAGTGCCGGCGTCAGGTAGCCGATGAGCAACTGCTCGGCGACCCACACCGTGGGCGCGGCGGCGTCGAAGCCGACGCGCCGCAGCGCGGCCGGCCAATCCTGGTGCAGGTCGACGCCGACCGCGCGCCGGCTCGCGGTCAGTTCGGCGCCCTGGTCGCGCAGCACTTCGGCTTTGAAGTCGAGCACCTCGGGCCGGTCGATCTCGTAAACCGTCGTCCCGGGCGGCCACCACAACCGGTACGGCCGGGTGTCCATGCCGGACACCAACAGCACCACCTGACGAAAGCCCGCCCCGACGGCATCGGCGACGAACTCGTCGACGAACCGGGTGTGCGCCGCGCAGAGGTCCAGGAACCTCGGGCCGCCCGCGTCGTCCGCGGCGAACCGGTCGTCGTCGATCACGCGGGCGAGCGGGTCCACCCCGGCGGCGCGCACCAACGGTTCGGCGAACGGATCGCTCAGCAGCCCCCTGTTGGTGGCGACCGCGCGCGCGGCGGCGCC
>NZ_LZJB01000529.1:0-3668 GCF_001666895.1 Mycobacterium sp. E3298 | reverse complement strand
GAAGATTTGGCCGCCGATTCGGTGGTGTACGCCGAGATCCGGTTCGCGCCGGAACTACACATCGACCGGGGCCTGTCGTTCGACGAGATCGTGGACGCCGTGCTGGCCGGTTTCGCCGACGGCGAGCAGGCCTGCGCCGCCGCGGGCCGGCCGATCGTGGTGCGGCTGCTGGTCACCGCCATGCGGCACGCCGCGGTGTCCCGGGAGATCGCCGAGCTGGCAATCCGGTTCCGGGACAAGGGTGTTGTGGGGTTCGACATCGCCGGGGCCGAGGCGGGCAACCCGCCGACGCGGCACCTGGACGCCTTCGAGTACATGCGAGACCACAACGCGCGCTTCACCATTCACGCGGGCGAGGCCTTCGGGCTGCCGTCGATCCACGAGGCGATCGCGTTCTGCGGCGCCGACCGCCTTGGCCACGGGGTGCGTATCGTCGACGACATCGAGGTCCTAGAAGACGGTCGCGTCCGGCTGGGCCAGCAGGCGGCCATCCTGCGGGACAAGCGGATTCCGTTGGAGCTGTGCCCGAGTTCCAACGTGCAGACCGGCGCCGTGAAGAGCATCGCGGACCACCCGTTCGACCTGTTGGCCCGCACCCGGTTCCGGGTGACCGTCAACACCGACAACCGCCTGATGAGCGATACCACGATGAGCCTCGAAATGTGGCGTTTGGTCGAGGCTTTCGGCTACGGCTGGAGCGACCTCGAGCGGTTCACCATCAACGCGATGAAGTCGGCGTTCCTTCCTTTCGACGAGCGGCTGGCGATCATCGACGACGTGATCAAGCCGCGCTACGCGGTGCTGATAGCAGGCTGACGCCGCCCGCCCGAAATCCGGGTGAGCGGCGCAGCTTTCGGCCGACCGGTTAACGGGTCAGCCGGGTGCCGGTGCGGCGACCGGTCAGCGCTTCGTACAGCGCGATCAGGACGATGGCGGCGCCCACCCCGACGAAGAACGGAACCCAGGCCACCCCGCCGTTGGCGTTGTGGTAACCGAATTGGCTGGCGGCCCATGAGCCGATCAGGCCGCCGACCGCGCCGAGCACGACCGTCATGATCATGCCTACGTTCTGCTTGCCCGGCATCACGAGGCGCGCGACCAAACCGATGATCGCGCCCACGATGAGGGCGAGGATTATGGATGTGATCACTTCGAGCTCCTGTCGTAGCGGCGCCCGGGGTGGGCACCATCTTCGACGGGACTTCCCCGAATCAGGCGACTTCTAACACAATTCGCCTGAGCTCAAATCAGATCGGAAGCCAGCCCGATGGCGCGCACCGTGCTGGCCAGGTGGGTCTGCACCGCGCGCGACGCTCGCGGGCCGTCACCGTCGCGCAGTGCCTCGGCGATCTCGCGGTGCTCGTCGATGATGGTCGTGACCCGGTCCGGATCGCGGAGCGCCGATTCGCCGATCATCCGCATCTGCCGGTCCCGCAGCGACGCGTGGAAACCCGCCAGAATGGCGTTCCCCGATTCGGCCAGGGTGATGGCGTGGAAGGCGCGGTCGGCATCGAGGAAGTCGGGCCAATCGGAGCGGTCGGCGGCGGCGCGCTGCCGCCGAAGCTCGCCGGAGAGCCGATCGAAAATCGCGGCGCACGAGGCGGTCCCGCGGCCGACCACCTTGGTCGCCGCGAACTGCTCCAGGACCAGCCGGGCCTCCATCACCGACCGGACCTCGTCCGGGGACACCGGGACGACCAGGGCGCCCCGCTGCGGGTACAGCCGCAGCAGCCCCTCGGCCTCCAGCCGCAGGAACGCCTCGCGCACCGGCGTGCGCGACATTCCGAGCGCCGTGGCGACGTCGCCCTCGCTGATCAGCTCCCCGCCCGGGAACGCGCCGGTGAGCACCTGCGTCTTGACGTAGTCCAGTGCGCGGTCCTTGGCCGTGGCCGGCCGCGGGTCGATCGGTGCCATCCAGCCTTCCGGTAGCTAAGTCGTATCCCAGCAGTGTGGTGACGGTACACCACCGAAACCCTTGACAGGGCGACAACTGAGATACAAGATAGATACGAAAGAAACATGAGACGCATCGAAGAAGCCCGCGAGCAGGCCGAAGGAGCCGCGAAAATGCCCGTCACCGAACAATCCGTGACCCCGAACCTGGATCCGACGATCCCGGCGCCGATGATCAACGTCGCCGAATACGGCTTCGAAGGTCGTTTCCAGGACTGGGCCTCCGACGCGGAGTACTTCGAGTACTCGAAGGCCGCCAACCCGATCGGCTCGGGCCACGTCCCGCAGGTGCCGGTTACCCGGTTCGATGCGGATACCTACACCGATCAGCCGACCGGTGTGATCCCGCTGGATCTGTCCAAGGAGCTGGGCATCGACACCGGCGCCGCGACCAGCCCCGCGCTGCTGGCCAACTTCGTGCGCATCCGTCCGGGCGAGCAGGTCGATACGAGCCCCAACGCCACCTCGCAGCTTTACTACGTGCTGTACGGGCGGGGCTTCGCCGCGGTCAACGGGCAACTGGTGCAGTGGGAGAAGGGGGACTTCCTGACGTTGCCCGCCGGCACCCACTCGGTCTTCTACGCGGCCACCGACACGGCCATGTACTGGGTGCACGACGAGCCGCTGATGCGCTACCTGGGCGCCGACGCCACCCGGCCGCGGTTCCGCGCCACCAAGTTCCGCCGCTCGGACGCCGTCGCGAAGCTGGAGGAGATCGCGTCACGCCCGGGCGCCAACGAGAAGAGCCGGGTCAGCGTGCTGCTGGCCAACACCAACCAGGAGCAGACGCTGACCATCACCCACGTGCTGTGGGCGATGTTCGGCGTCCTGCCGCCGAACCAGGTGCAGCGCCCGCACCGGCACCAGTCGGTGGCCCTGGACCTGATCCTCGACGCGCCGGCCAGCGGCTGCTACACCCTGCTGGGCACCCGCCTCGACGAGCACGGCGACATCGTCGACCCCACCCGGGTGGACTGGCGCGCCGGCTGCGCCTTCACCACGCCGCCGGGCATGTGGCACGCCCACTACAACGAGACCGGACAGGCCGCACACCTGATCCCGATCCAGGACGCCGGGCTGCAGACCCATCTCCGCAGCCTGGACATCAAGTTCACGCAGCGCCGCGACCTCGTCGCCGGCTGACCCGCGGGAGAGTGCACGGGGCCTACCGGGCGCATAGTGTGGCTGCACATGAAGTTGCCCCTGCTGGGCCCCGTGTCGGTCACCGGCTTTCAGAACGCGTGGTTCTTCCTGTTCCTGCTGGCCGTTCTGCTGGTCCTGGGCATCTACGTCGTGCTGCAGTTCGCCCGCCGCCGCCGCGTCCTGCGGTTCGCCAACATGGAGGTGCTGGAGCGGGTCGCGCCGGCGCGCCCCAGCCGCTGGCGGCACGTGCCGACGATCCTGTTGGCCACGTCGCTGGTGCTGCTGACCACCGCGATGGCCGGGCCGACGTCCGACGTCCGGATCCCGCTCAACCGGGCGGTCGTGATGCTGGTGATCGATGTCTCGGAGTCCATGGCCTCCACCGACGTCCCGCCGAACCGGCTCAAGGCCGCCGAGGAGGCGGCCGGCCAGTTCGCCAGTCAGCTCACGCCGGGCATCAACCTGGGCCTGGTCGGCTTCGCCGGCACGCCATACCTGCTGGTGTCGCCCACCCCGCAGCACCAGGCGACGATCGACGCGCTCAAGAAGCTCGACTTCGCCGACAGCACGGC
>NZ_LZJB01000528.1:0-702 GCF_001666895.1 Mycobacterium sp. E3298 | reverse complement strand
ATCCGGCCGATGGGGGTCGGGTTAGGACGCTGTAGCGGAAGCCGTATTTGTGGGAGTAGCCCGCGGCGGCGCCGGCGCGGCGGCCCATGACGCCGGTGGGCATGCCGCGCAGCAGGGCGTTGGCCGGAGGGTTGCCGGCCGCGCCGGCCTGCACCGGCAGCGCCTCGGCCTCGGCGTTGGCCGGGCTGACCGCCGAGGTCAGCGTCGCCCACTGCTGGGGCACCGACAAACCCCCGACTTGGGTGACCTGCCCGGCACCGGCCGAGACGACGTTGCTGCTGAGGCTGCCCAGGTTGCCCAGGCCCAACTGGGCGAACTGCGGCGTCGGGAACCACGCACCACCGGCACCAGCCGTGGTACCACCAGGACCCGACACCAACTGCTGAGCCAACTGCGACCAAAACGCCACGATGCCGTTGGAGAAGTAGGCCAGGCCCGTGTTCTGCTTGAGCATCACGGTGTAGAAGGTGGGGCTTAGCCCCAGGTAATTGTTGGTCGGCGTGGGCAGCCCACTTTGGGTGAAGTTCTGGATCGCGCTCGTTAGCCAGGTAAACGGCCCGGTCTGCGACGTCGGGGCGGTCACCTGCGGAGCCGCGGTGGTGACCAATTGCGTGCTCGCCAACTGCGAGGCCACCGTCTGGGCGGTGTTGCCCGCGGGCTGCTGAGCGGCCTGGGTCACCGCCAACGCCTGCTCGGCCACCC
>NZ_LZJB01000527.1:0-2296 GCF_001666895.1 Mycobacterium sp. E3298 | reverse complement strand
AGCCCTCCCCGCGCCGGAATACAGCGATGCCAGCCGATTTCGCGCCCCGGTCACTGCGGTGGAGGAGGTGCTGGCCGGCGCCTTCGCACAGGTTCTCGGTCTCGAACGGGTCGGGATCGACGAGTCGTTCTTCGACTTGGGCGGCGATTCACTGTCGGCCATGCGCCTCGTCACCGCCATCAACAAGTCATTGAAAGCCGGCCTGTCGTTACGCGCCTTGTTTGACGCGCCCACGGTGGCGCTCCTGGCGCCGCACCTCAATGACGACGGGGCCGAGCGCGAGCCTTTGGTGGCGGGCGACCGGCCCGCTGTCCTTCCGCTGTCGTTCGCCCAGAGCCGGCTCTGGTTCCTCGAGCAATGGCGGGACCGCGCCGCGACCTACAACATGCCCACCGCGTTTTGGATCAGCGGGCCGTTGAACGTAGAGGCCCTTGGGGCGGCCCTCGACGACGTCATCGGCCGCCACGAGTCTCTGCGCACGATATTCCCCGATGCCGACGGCGTCCCGTTCCAGCGGGTGTTGCCGGCCCGAAGCGGTATGTGGCAAGGCGGGGACGCGGCCGTGGCGTCGTTGCCCGAGCAGGACATACCCGCCGCGTTGACGGCCCTGGCCGGCCATCGCTTCGACCTATCGACTGACATCCCGATTCGCGTGCGGGTGTACTCGGTCGGCCCGGAGCGGCATGTGATCGGAATTGTTCTGCACCACATCGCCTTTGACGGGTTGTCGCTGGCTCCGATGGTGCGGGACATCAGCGTGGCCTACCGGGCGCGCGAGCGCGGCCAGCCACCCGACTGGCGTGAATTGCCGGTGCAGTATGCGGATTACACGTTGTGGCAGCGGGCGCAGTTCGGTGATCTCGATGACGGTAGTGGTCCGATCGGCAGGCAGTTGGCATTTTGGGAGGATGCGCTGGCGGGGATGCCGGAGCGGTTGGTATTGCCGACGGATCGGCCTTATCCGGTGGTGGCCGATCAGTGTGGGGCGACGGTGGCGGTGGAGTGGCCGGCGGGGTTGCAGCAGCGGGTGCGTGCGGTGGCCCGGGAGTGCAACGCGACGAGTTTCATGGTGGTTCAGGCGGCGTTGGCGGTGTTGCTGTCTCGGCTGAGCGCGAGTTCCGATGTAGTGCTGGGCTTTCCGACCGCCGGTCGAGATGATCCCGCGCTCGACGAATTGGTCGGCTTCTTCGTGAACACCCTGGTGCTGCGGCTGGATCTCACCGGGAACCCCACGGTCGCGGAGTTGCTGAACCAGACCCGTGAAAAGGGTCTCGCCGCCCTCGAGCATCGGGACGTGCCGTTCGAGGTGCTGGTTGAGCGGCTTAATCCGGTTCGGTCGTTGGCGCATCATCCGGGTGGTCTCGGTGTCCAGGGTGGCGGTGAGGTGCCCGGCGCTGGCGTAGGTGTCGCCGGGCTGCGGTGGGGGGAGCGCGGCCGCGGTCGCCGCGACGTGGTTCCAGGTGTCGGCCTGTGCGATGACCGCCGCGGTGTGGGCGTGATCGTCCAGAAACGCGGCCCAGCGCTGAAACGAGGTCCCGCCGGGGGGCAGGGCGATCGGCTGGCCGCCGCGGTGCTGGGCCCAGGCGATGTTGGCGTCCTCCAACAGGATCCGCCACGACACCGCATCCACGACCAGATGGTGGACGATCAACACCAACTGGCCGGTGGTGCTCACCCACAACCCACTCACCATCGCCCCGGCGGCGGGATTTAGCCGAGACAGGGCCTGGGCCAGCACCTGATCGGTGAGCGCCTCGACGGTGTGTAGGCACTCACCGGCACCGACCGCGCCGGGTCCGGGAACGGTCAACGACCGCGCGTTGGTGTCGGCACGCAGTCTGAGCATGGGGTGGTGGTCGAGCAGCGCCTGCAGGATGGCGAGCAGGTCGGCGTGGGTGGCCCCGGTCGGGACCTGGAGCGCCATGGTTTGGTTGAACTCATCGATCGGGCCGTCAATGTCGAACAGCCAGTGCATGATCGGGGTAGGTGTGATCGGCCCGATGCCTTCGTCGACGAGTTGTTCGCGGGCCTCGGTGATCCCGGGGATGCGGGCCAGGCGGGCCACGGTCTGCTCGACGAAGATGTCGCGGGCACGGCAGGCCAGCCCCGCGGCGCGGGCGCGGGCGACCACCTGCATCGACAGGATGCTGTCGCCGCCGAGGTCGAAGAAGGAGTCGTCGATGCTGATGCGGTCGAGGCCGAGGACTTCGGTGTAGATGGTGGTCAGGAGTTCTTCGATGGGGGTGGTGGGGGGGCGACGTACAACATGCCGACCGCCTTCCGGATCACCGGCGAG
>NZ_LZJB01000526.1:0-7869 GCF_001666895.1 Mycobacterium sp. E3298 | reverse complement strand
CGGCGCGGTGAACGGATCACTGCGGCTCACCGAGCAGGGGGAGGTGATCGCCGCCAAGTACGCCGAACCGCAGGCGGCGCGGCGCAACCTGGAGAGCCTGGTGGCCGCCACGCTGGAGTCGACGCTGCTCGACGTCGAGGGTCTGGGTGACGCCGCGGAGCCGGCCTACGCGGTGCTCGACGAAGTGGCGACCCTGGCGCAACGCGCCTATGCCGAATTGGTGCACGACACACCGGGTTTCGTCGAGTACTTCATGGCCTCCACACCGGTCAGCGAGATCGGTTCGCTGAACATCGGCAGTCGGCCCACGTCCCGCAAACCCACCTCGTCGATCTCGGACCTGCGTGCCATCCCCTGGGTGCTCGCGTGGGCCCAGTCGCGGGTCATGCTCCCCGGTTGGTACGGCACCGGGTCGGCGTTCGAGCAGTGGATCGGGGCGGGCCCGGAAAGCGAAGACGAACGGGTGGCGATCCTGCACGAGCTCTACGAGCGCTGGCCGTTCTTCCGCAGCGTGCTGTCCAACATGGCCCAGGTGCTGGCCAAGAGCGACCTCGGCCTGGCGGCGCGGTACGCGGAGCTGGTCGACGACGAGGAACTGCGGCACCGCGTGTTCGACAAGATCGTGGACGAGCACCGGCGAACCATCGCGATGCACAAGCTGATCACCGGTCAGGACGACCTGCTCGCCGACAATCCCGCGCTGGCGCGCTCGGTGTTCAACCGCTTCCCCTATCTGGAACCGCTGAACCACCTGCAGGTGGAGTTGCTGCGCCGCTACCGCTCGGGCGACGACGACGAACTGGTGCAGCGCGGCATCCTGCTGACGATGAACGGATTGGCCAGCGCGTTACGGAACAGCGGGTGACGGGCATTCGTAAGCCATGTCGGACATCGCGTCGCCCGTCAGCGCGGCCGAAGTGGCCCAGAACGGCGTCTTCGAACGTCTCGCCCGGGTCGGGTATGTGGTCAACGGGATACTGCACCTGATCGTCGGCTACCTCGCGATCCGGGTCGCGTGCGGAGAAGGCGGCACCGCCGACCAGACCGGCGCCCTGGCGACGCTGGCGGCCAAGCCGGGCGGCACGTTCGCGCTCTGGATCGCCACCGCCGCCCTGCTGGCGATGGGCCTGTGGCGGCTCGTCGAAACCGCCCTCGGCCGATCGTGCGACCGTGAGTCGGAGGGTCCGTCGTCGGATGCGTCCACCCGGCTCAAGGCGTTGGGTCTGGCGGCGGTCTACCTGGCCTTCGCCTATTCCGCGTTCGGGTTCGCCCGCGGCGCGGGCAGGCAGGCGGACCAACAGAATTCGGGCATCAGCGCGCGCCTGATGGCGACGACCGGCGGCACCGTAGCGCTGATCGGCTGCGGCGCGATCATCGTCGCGGTCGGTTGCTACCACATCTACAAGGGCGCCAGCCGCAACTTCGTCGACGACCTGCGGGGCAAGTCCGGCGACTTGGTGCGCCGCCTCGGCGTGGCGGGCTATATCGGCAAGGGAATCGTGATCACCCTGACGGGCGCGCTGGTGATCGTCGCCGCGTGCCGCTCGGAGCCGAAGAAGGCCACCGGACTCGACGGGGCGCTGAAGACGCTCGGGGCTCAGCACTTCGGGGCGGCGCTGCTGATCGCCGCCGGGGTGGGGATCATCATCTACGGGCTGTACAGCTTCGTGATGGCCCGGTCGACCAAGATGTAACCGCCCGCAGCTACTCCACCGCACGGTTGCGCAGCCGGTCCACCACGCCGCGCACCGCGTGCTCGGTCATGGACAGCGGCGTCATCATCACCTCGCCGACTTTGACCATGTCGTCGATCCGCCCGACGATCGCCTCGACCGGCTCGACCAGGACGATCAGGCGCCGCGCCAGGTCGTCCAGCCGCGACAGGGTGCCGTCCAGATGGTCCAGGCCGCTCTCCATGCGCTCGACCGTGGCGTTCAGGGCGGACAGGGACGTGTTCAGCTCTTTCATCGTCGTGCTCAGGCCGTCGAGGACGTCTTCGACCTGCTCCACCGTCTTGTCGGCGTTCAACGCAGCCTGGGTGAGGGTTTTGATCCGGCTTCGCTCTTGCCCACCGCGCACGGTTCTGTCTGCCATGCCCGTCATTATGACCCCGATCCCGCCGGGCGCGGGACTAGCTTGGCTGACCGGGGCGTGCGGGGAGTTTGGCCGCGGCCTCCTCGTCGAGCAGCCACAGCGTGGTTTCCCGGCCGATCGCGCCCGCGGCCGGCACCGAGACCGGCGCGGCGCCACTGATGGCCGCCGCCACGGCATCCGCCTTCGAAGCCCCGGACACCATCAGCCAGACCTCACGCGAACGCTGAACCGCGGGCAGCGTCAACGTGATTCGTTGGGGTGGCGGCTTGGGGGAGTCCTCGACTCCGACCACCATGCGGCTGGTTTCCAGCACGGCCGGGGTGTCCGGGAACAGCGAGTTGATGTGACCTTCGGGGCCCATGCCCAGCAGGTGCACGTCGAAGTTCGGCACCGGCTGGCCGGGTTCGGCGTTGGCCGCCAACAGCTGTTCGTAGGCCAGCGCCGCGGCGGCGAGATCGGTGCCGAATTCGCCGTCGCTGGCCGGCATCGCGTGCACGTGGCTGGACGGGATGTCGATCCGGTCCAGCAGCGCCGCCCGTGCCTGCTTGTCGTTGCGCTCGTCGTCGTCCTCGGGGACGTAGCGTTCGTCGCCCCAGAACAGGTGCACCTTGGGCCAGGCGATCTCGAGGCCCGCCAGCGACTCGAGCAACCCGATGCCGTTGCCGCCTCCGGTGAGCACCACCAGCGCCCGGTCCCGGGCCGCCACGGCGTTGCGGATGCTCTCCGCCAACCGGCTGGCCGCGGCCTCGACCAGCGCCTTGCTCTGCGGGAAAACTTCGATGATGGTGCTCACACGTACTGCACTTTCTCAATGCCTTCTAACGCCGTCTGGTAAATCTCGTCGGGGTCGAGCCGCCGCAGGTCTTCGGCGAGGCACTCGCCGGTTTCCCTGCGCGCCAAGGGAAGCAGGGCATCCGGCTTGGCGGTGCGGCTCAGTGTTGCCGTCCTGCCCTCCTGGGGCCGGCTCAAGACGATGGTCTCGCTCTTGCGCGCGAGTTCCACCTTCAGCTCGCCAACCGCGCGGCGCACCGGGCCATCGATGCGGCTCGCCAGCCAGCCGGCCAGGATGTCAAGCGCCGGTTCGGTTTTCAGCCCGGACACCAGGGCCGATTCGATCGGCTCGTGGGGCGACAGGTCGACCGCGGAGGTGAGCAGCGCCCGCCAGTAGGTGATGCGGGCCCAGGCCAGGTCGGTGTCGCCGGCGGTATAGCCGGGCAGCCGGCCCTTGATCGCCGCCAGCGGATCGGTTCCGTTGGTGGCGTCGGTGATGCGCCGAATCGCCAACTTGCCCAACGGATCCTGGGCGGGAACGGCCGGGGCGACGTCCGGCCACCACGCCACCACCGGGATGTCGGGAAGCAGAAACGGGGTCACGACGCTGGCGGCGTGCCCGGCCAGCGCCCCGGACAGGTTGAGGATCACCACCTCGGTGGCGCCGGTGTCGCCGCCCGCCCGTAACTGCGCGTCGAGGCGCGGCTCGTCGGCGTACGGGTCGCCCCGCATCGTCACGATGACCCGGCTGGGATGCTCGTGGCTGGCGTTGTTGGCCGCCTCGAGCGACTCCTCCAGGATGGCGTCGCTGTCCGGCGCGATGATCAGCGTCAGCACCCGGCCCATCGTCACGGCGCCGACCTTTTCCCGCAGTTCGTCGAGCTTCTTGTTGACCGCGGTGGTGGTGGTGTCCGGCATGTCGATAATCAAGTGCGCCGCTCCTCCTCATCACGCGGTTCTGCATCGTCGCCGGCGCGGATCACGGCCGCCGCCATTCGCGCCCGGTCCGTCGCAGCATCTCGAACGCCGACTCCGGGCCCCAGGTGCCGGCCTCGTACGGCTCGGGTTTGCCGTCGGACGCCCAGTTCTCCAGCACGGGATCCAATATCTGCCAAGCCAATTCGACCTCTTCGTTGACCGGGAACAGGGAGGGCTCGCCCAGCAGCACGTCGAGGATCAGCTGTTCGTAGGCCTCCGGTGACTCCTCGGCGAACGCCGAGCCGTAGGAGAAGTCCATGTTGACGTCGCGGACCTCCATCGCGGTTCCCGGGACCTTGGAACCGAACCGCAGCGTGATGCCCTCGTCGGGCTGCACCCGGATGACCATCGCGTTGGTGCCCAGCTCGTCGGTCATGGTGGCATCGAACGGCAGGTGCGGGGCGCGCTTGAAGACCAGGGCGATCTCGGTGACCCTGCGGCCCAGGCGTTTTCCGGTCCGCAGATAGAACGGCACGCCGGCCCAGCGGCGGGTGTCCACCTCCAGCGTGATGGCCGCGAACGTCTCGGTGGTGGAGTCCTTGGCGAACCCCTCCTCGTCGAGCAGCCCGACGACCTTCTCGCCGCCCTGCCAGCCACCGGAGTACTGGCCGCGGCTGGTGGTCTCGTCCAGCGGCTGGGCCAGCTGGGTCGCCGAGAGCACCTTGATCTTCTCGGTCTGCAGCGCCGACGGGTTGAAGCTGACCGGCTCTTCCATGGCGGTGAGCGCCAGCAGCTGCATCAGGTGGTTCTGGATGACGTCGCGGGCGGCCCCGATGCCGTCGTAATATCCCGCGCGCCCGCCCAATCCGATGTCCTCGGCCATCGTGATCTGCACGTGGTCCACATAGTGCGCGTTCCAGATCGGGTCGAACAACTGGTTGGCGAAGCGCAACGCCAGGATGTTGCGCACCGTCTCCTTGCCCAGGTAGTGGTCGATGCGGAACACCGCCTCCTCCGGGAAGACGGCGTTGACCGCGTGGTTGAGGGCCTGCGCGCTCTCCAGGTCGTGCCCGAAGGGTTTCTCGATGACCACCCGGCTCCAGCGGTCGCCCTGCGGGCGCGCCAACCCGGACTTGTGCAGCTGATCGCACACCACGGGGAAGGACTTCGGCGGGATCGCCAGGTAGAACGCGTGGTTGCCGCCGGTGCCCCGCTCGGCATCCAGCTTGTCCAGGGTTTCGGCCAGCCGGCCGAACGACGCGTCGTCGTCGAAAGACCCTGGGACGAAGCGGAATCCCTCGGCCAGTCGTTCCCAGTTCTCCTCCCGAAAGGGGGTGCGGCAGTGGTCCTTGATGGCCTGGTAGACCACCTTGCGGAAGTCCTGGGTTTCCCAGTCGCGGCGCGCGAATCCCACCAGCGAGAAGCTCGGCGGCAGCAGCCCGCGGTTGGCCAAGTCGTAGATGGCCGGCATCACCTTCTTGCGCGCGAGATCGCCGGTGACGCCGAAGATCACCATGCCGCACGGGCCGGCGATCCTCGGCAGCCGCTTGTCGCGCTTGTCCCGTAACGGGTTATGCCATTGGTCAGCGGTGCGAGCCGGACTCATTTCGAGGCGGAACCCAGCTGCTTCTGTGTCTCCTCCAGCAGCTCGGTCCACGACTCCACGAACTTCTCCACGCCCTCGTTCTCCAGCACGACGAACACGTCGGTCAGGTCGACCCCGACTCCGGCCAGCTTGTCGAACACCTCCTGGGCCGAGGAAGCGGTGCCGGTGACCGTGTCACCCTTGATCTCTCCGTGGTCGGCCACGGCGTCAATCGTCTTCTCCGGCATGGTGTTCACCGTGTTCGGCGCGACCAGCTCGGTGACGTAGAGGGTGTCGGAGTAGTCGGGGTTCTTGACCCCGGTCGACGCCCACAGCGGACGCTGCACGCGGGCCCCGCTGCCCTTGAGCGCCTCGTAGCGGTCGCCGCCCTCGAAGATTTCCTGGTAGGCCGCGTAGGCGAGCCGGGCGTTGGCCACCCCGGCCTGCCCGCGTAGCGCGAGCGCCTCCTCCGAGCCGATCTTCTCCAGGCGCTTGTCCACCTCGGTGTCCACGCGCGACACGAAAAACGATGCAACGGAATGGATCTTGGACAGGTCGTGTCCGGCCTCGCGCGCCTTCTCCAGGCCGGCCAGGTAGGCGTCCATCACCTGGCGGTGCCGCTCGACGGAGAAGATAAGGGTGACGTTGACCGAGATCCCTTCGGCGAGAACGGCGGTGATGGCGGGAATTCCGGCCTTCGTCGCCGGGATCTTGATGAACAGGTTGGGCCGGTCGACGATCTTCCACAGCTCGACGGCCTGGGCGGTGGTCTTGTCGGTCTCGGCGGCCAGGCGCGGGTCGACCTCGATGGAGACCCGGCCGTCGACGCCGTCGGAGGCTTCCCACTGGGGCCGCAGCACATCGCACGCGTTGCGGACGTCGTCGGTGGTGACCGTGCGGATCGTTGCGTCCACGTCGGCGCCGCGCTCGGCCAATTCGGAGATCTGGTCGTTGTAGGTGTCGCTGTCGGCGAGCGCCTTCTGGAAGATCGACGGGTTGGTCGTCACGCCCACAACGCTTTTGGTGTCGATGAGCTCCTGCAGATTGCCCGACTGCAACCGCTCGCGCGACAGGTCATCGAGCCATACGGACACGCCCGCGGCGGACAGCGCCGCGAGGTTGGGGTTCTGAGTCATGCGAACCACCCTTTCTCAGTTGTCAACTACCTGTTCCGCGGCGGCCGCGACGGCTTCTGCGGTGAAACCGAATTCACGGAACAAAGTCTTGTAATCGGCGGATTCGCCATAGTGCTCGATCGAGACGATGCGGCCGGTGTCGCCGACGAGCTTGTGCCAGGACTGCGCGACGCCCGCCTCGACGGCCACCCGGGCCGACACCGACGGGGGCAGCACGCTGTCGCGGTAGTCCTCGGGCTGCGACTCGAACCATTCCACGCACGGCATCGACACCACCCGCGCCACGATGTCCTTGTCGGCCAACAACTTCTGGGCCTCCACCGCGAGCTGGACCTCGGAGCCGGTCGCGATCAGCACGACGTCGGGATCCTCGGCCCCTTGGTCACCCAGGATGTAGCCACCCCGGGCCACGCCCTCGATGTTGGTGCCCTCGAGGATCGGCACGCCCTGGCGGGTCAGGATCAGCCCGACGGGACCGCTGCCGTTGCCGCGGGCCAGGATGGTGCGCCAGGCGTACGCGGTCTCGTTGGCGTCGGCGGGCCGCACCACCGACAGCTTGGGAATGGCGCGCAGCGCCGCGAGGTGCTCGATTGGCTGGTGGGTCGGGCCGTCCTCGCCGAGGCCGATCGAATCGTGGGTCCACACGTAGATGGTGTCGATGTCCATCAGCGCGGCCAGCCGCACCGCCGGTCGCATGTAGTCGGAGAACTGCAGGAACGTGCCGCCATATGCGCGGGTCGGTCCGTGCAGCACGATGCCGGACAGGATGGCGGCCATCGCGTGCTCACGCACACCGAAGTGCAGCGTTCGGCCGTACCAGTGCGCGGTGTAGTCTTTCGTCGAAATCGACGGCGGGCCAAACGAATCCACGCCCTTCATGGTCGTGTTGTTGCTGCCCGCGAGGTCGGCCGAGCCGCCCCACAACTCCGGCAGTTTCGGGCCAAGCGCGGACAGCACCTCACCGGACGCGGCCCGGGTGGCCAACGCCTTGTCGCCCGGTTCCCAGGTCGGGACGTCATCGTCCCAGCCGTCGGGCAATTCCTCGGCGGTCAACCGGTCCAGCAGCGCCTTGCGGTCGGGTTCGCGCTGCGCCCAGGCGTCGAAGTCCGCCTGCCACTTCTCGTGCGCTTCCTTGCCCCGGTCCACCAGCTTGCGGGTGTGGGCGATGACTTCGTCGCGCACCTCGAAGTTCTTGCTTGGGTCGAAGCCCAGGATCTCCTTGACGGCAGCGACCTCCTCGTCGCCCAGGGCCGCGCCGTGCGCCTTACCGGTGTTCATCAACTTCGGCGCCGGGTAGCCGATGATGGTGCGCAACTCGATGAACGACGGCCGGTCGGTGACGGCCTTGGCGTTGGCGATGGCCTC
>NZ_LZJB01000525.1:0-16706 GCF_001666895.1 Mycobacterium sp. E3298 | reverse complement strand
TCAGCGCACCGCCAACCGCTCCCGGCGCAACAACTCCACCTCGGGCAGCTCCAGCGGCGCCAGCTCGCCCACCACCTTGCCCAACAGCAGGTCCGCTAGCTCGGGGTTGCGGGCCAGGCACGGGCCGTGCATGTACGTGGCCACGACGCTGCCCTGCACCGCTCCGTCGAAGCCGTCGCCCGCCCGATTGCCCGCGCCCTTGGCCACCGCGCCCAGCGGCGATGCGGCGGGGCCCAGGACGGTGCCGCCCCGGTGGTTCTCGAAACCGGTGAGCCGCTGGGTCAGCCCGGGCAACAGCGGCTTGCTGATCAATTCGCCGATGGTGCGGGCCTGCTGCGGCGAGGTGGTCGCGTCGAGCATCCCCACGCCGTCGACCCGTTCCCCCGCCGACGTCTCGTACCACTGGCCGAGCACCTGCACGGCGGCGCAGATCGCCAGCACGGGCGCGCCGCGCTCCGCGGCGCGCTGCAACCCGGGATGCTTGATCAGGTGCTTGGTGGCCAACCGCTGCGCGTAGTCCTCCGCCCCGCCCAGCGTGTAGAGGTCCAGTGAGTCCGGCACCGGGTCGGCCAGCGTGATCTCGACGATCTCCGCGGCGATGCCCCGCAACCGCAGGCGCTGGCGCAGCACCAGCGCGTTGCCGCCGTCGCCGTAGGTGCCCATCACGTCGGGCAGCACCAGCCCGATCCGCACGGTCGAATCAGCCATGGCGCGCCAACGCACGTTGCAGCTGGAGGAAGGCGGTGTAGTTCGCGACGACCTCGACCCGCCCCGGCGGGCAGGACGCGATGGCCGCCACGGTGTCGTGCACCAGGGTGTGGTCGACGCCCGCGTAGCCGAGGCGCACCGCGAGGTCGGTGCCCCGCTCCCCGGCGGCCACGACGGCGGTGTGCTCGAAGTGCTCGAAGCGGACGTCCCACAGCCAGGACAGGTCTTCGCCATCGGGCACCTGCCCGTTGACCGAGATGACGACCCCGGCCGCCTGCTTGTCCACCATCGACAGCGCCTCCTGCCAGCCGGCCGGGTTCTTGGCCAGCAGGATCCGCGCCTCGTGGTCGCCGACGCGGACGGTCCGGTAGCGCCCGGCGACCTCGTCGACGCCCGACACGGCCGCCACCGCCTTCGCGGGTTCCGCGCCCAGCGCGACGGCGGCGGCGACGGCCTGGGCGGCGTTTCCGCGATTCACCGCGCCCGGCAGCGCCAACCGCATCGGCAGGGCCAGCCCGTCGGGCCCGTAGAGGGTGTGGTCGTCGAACCACCACTGCGGGCTGGGCCGCTTGAAGTCGACGCCGGTGGAATACCAATGCCCCTTGTCGCGGACGATCACCTCGCCGCTGCGCGGGCAGCTGACCGAGTCGTTGGCCCACGAGCCGCCCGCGGCCACCCACACCACGTTCGGGCTGTCGTAGGCCGCCGACGTCATGAGCACGTCGTCACAGTTGGCGACGACGACCGCGTTGGGATGCCGGGCCAACCCGGCCCGCAGGGTGCGTTCGATGACGTTGATCTCGCCGACCCGGTCCAGCTGGTCGCGCGACAGGTTGAGCAGCACGACTACGGCGGGCTCGACGGCATCGGAGACGTGCGGCACGTGCATCTCGTCGACTTCCAGGGCCGCCAGCGGCGCCTCGCGGTTCGCCGCCAGCGCGGCCACCAGCCCGGCGTCCATGTTGGCGCCTTCGGCGTTGGTGGCCACCGAACCCAGCGTGCCCAGCGCGGCGGCGGTCATCCGGGTGGTGGTCGACTTGCCGTTGGTGCCGGTGACGACGACGGTACGTCGTCCGGCCGCCAGCTGACGCAGGACCGAGCGGTCCAGGGACATCGCGATCAGGCCACCGATCATCGCTCCCGCGCCGCGTCCGGTCACCCGCGAGGCCCAGCGCGCGCTCGCTCCCGCGGCGAGGGCCAGGCGTGCACGGGTGGTAACCACCCGGGCAGTTTAAGGGCGATCGCAAGCGCGGCGCAGAGCGCCGGGTGCTGCGGGTCGCCCTTATCCAATAAGGGCGATCGCAAGCGCGGTGCAGAGCGCCGGGTGCTGCGGGTCGCCCTTACCGAATTCAGCGACCGACACGGCAGCGAAGCGACCCGGTGATGTCGGTCCGACGTGCCATCCTGTCGACATGAACCGGGTGTCCTGGGGGCGGCCGGCCAGCGAGCCGGACGGGGGTTGGGCCGTCATCGACGTCGAGACGTCGGGATTTCGGCCCGGGCAGGCGCGGGTCATCAGCCTTGCGGTGCTGGGCCTCGACGCCGACGGACGCGTGGAGCAATCCGTCGTCAGCCTGCTCAACCCTGGCGTGGACCCCGGGCCAACCCACGTGCACGGCCTGACGGCGGCCATGCTGGAAGACCAGCCGCAGTTCGCCGACGTCGTCGACGACGTGGTCAAGGTGCTGGACGGTCGCACGCTGGTGGCCCACAACGTCGCGTTCGACTACGCGTTCCTGGCCGCGGAAGCCGAGCTCGCCGAGACCGAACTGCCAATCGACTCCGTCATGTGCACCGTGGAGCTGGCCCGGCGGTTGGACCTCGGCATCGACAACCTGCGCTTGGAGACCCTCGCGGCGCACTGGGGCGTCACGCAGGAACGGCCGCACGACGCCTTCGACGACGCGCTGGTCCTGACCGGTGTGCTGGCGTCGGCGCTCAGGCGTGCGCGCGAGCGCGACATCTGGCTGCCGGTGCATCCGGTGACCCGGCGACGGTGGCCGAACGGCCGCGTCACCCACGACGAGCTGCGCCCGTTGAAGGTGCTGGCCTCGCGGATGCCCTGCCCGTATCTCAATCCCGGGCTGTACGTGTCCGGGCGGCCGCTGGTGCAGGGCATGCGGGTGGCCCTGGCGGCCGAGGTCGGCCGCACCCACGAGGAACTGGTCGAACGCATCCTGCACGCCGGGCTGGCCTATACCGACGCCGTCGACGGCGAGACTTCGCTGGTGGTCTGCAATGACCCCGCCCCGGATCAGGGCAAGGGCTACCTGGCCAAGCAGCTCGGGGTGCCGGTGGTCTCCGACGCGCAGTTCATGGACTCCATCCGCGCGGTCGTGGGCGGCACCAGCATGGAGGAGTTCACCGACACCACCGCGGTGGACCAGCAGCTCGCATTGTTCTGACGCTCGACCTGCTGCGCTGACGGGACGCTTAACAGGCGGACGCCAGGGAATTCAGCCCTAACTCCCAGCAATGCCTCGGCCGTTGAGCACGCCGACGGCGCGCGGAGTTGTTACGATTCAGCGGATCACCGCAGGACGCGAATCGTGTCCTGCGAGTTGCGTTCTGGGGAATCTGTCGAGAGTTGATGCATCGATCGGATCGGTGAGGAATTCTTTGTAGTGAGTGGACGGTTAGCCGACTTCAACGTCGATCGGCGGTTAATTCCAATCACGGGCATCGCGATAGTCATCGGCGCCCTGTCAGCACTGGTGGCCTGGTGTCTGTTGAAGCTCATCGGTTTGGTCACTAATCTTGTTTTTTATCAACGTATTTCGGATGCTCTGGTGTCGCCGGCGGCAAACCACCATCCGTGGTGGCTGATTCTGGGTGCGCCGATAGCCGGCGGTTTGGTCATCGGCCTGATGGCGCGGTACGGATCCGATCAGGTACGTGGTCACGGCATGCCTGAGACCATCGAAGTGATTCTCACCGGCAGCAGCCGCGTCGAGCCCAAAGTTGCTGTGCTCAAGCCGATCTCGGCGGCCGTCAGCATCGGTACCGGCGGCCCGTTCGGCGCGGAGGGGCCGATCGTGATGACCGGCGGGGCCATGGGTTCCGTTGTCGCTCAATTCCTGCATCTGACCGCAGACGAGCGAAAGATCCTGCTGGCCTCCGGCGCCGCCGGGGGCATCGCGGCCACCTTTAACGCACCACTGGCATCCATCCTGCTGGCCGTCGAATTGCTGCTCTTCGAATGGCGGCCGCGGAGCATGGTCCCCGTCGCGAGCGCGGTAGCGATGGCCACCGTGGTGCGCTTGTTCATCCTGGGCACCGCGCCGGTATTCCCGGTCGAGGCGCATGTAGCTGAAATCCATTGGTCCATCGACGCTTTGGCGGTATGCGTCGGACTGGCCGGCGCTGCGCTCGCCATCTCGGTGACGCACCTGGTCTACTGGGCCGAAAACACCTTCCCGCGCCTACCCATTCACTGGATGTGGTGGCCGGCGATCGGCGGTCTGATCATCGGCGCGGGCGGACTGATTGAACCGCGCGCTCTCGGGGTCGGTTACAACGTGATCGATGCACTTCTCACCGGGCGCGCCGGACTGTCGCTGATCGTGGGCATCCTCGTGGTGAAAACCGCGATCTGGGCGCTGTCGCTGGGTTCGGGAACATCGGGCGGTGTATTCGCCCCCGTGTTCATGATCGGCAGCGCGCTCGGAGCCTTCATCGGGCACTGGTTTCCGCACGTGTATCCGGGATTCTGGGCGATGCTGGGCCTGGCCGCCGTCGTTTGCGGCATCATGCGGGCTCCCCTGGCGGCCATCATGTTCACCCTCGAGCTCACTCGCGCGTGGCCGGCGATGCTGCCGGTGGTCATCGCCACGATCACCGCCTACGCGATATCCGCGTTGCTGCTCGCCCGCTCGGTGCTCACCGAGAAGATTGCACGCAGCGGAATGCATCTGACGCGTGATTACACGACCGACCCGCTGGAGGCGTTCCTGGTCGCCGAAGTGATGCGCTCCGGGCCGCCACCCGCCCCGGCGGGTGGCACGGTGGGCAGCAAGGCCACGCTGCGGCATGCCGCGAATGTCTTCGCGGAATCGGATGGCCGCCCGCTGCGGGTGGTATCGCCGGACGGTTCCGATCAGGGCCACTTGTTGATGAAGGACTTGCTGACCGCCCGGCTGCACGATCTCACCGAGGACACGGAACGGACGAGGCATCTCGTGCCGTATTTTCCCAAGCCGCCGCGAAGCATCGTTCGCCGGTGGGCCCGCGACGGTGATCGACGCGACGAGCGTGCGAGTTGAACCGGGACGAGCCCAACTCCGTCGCCGCGGCCTCGACGCCGAGCGTTACTTCCGGGACGCGCGGTTGACCGCCGACACGACGGCGCGCAACGACGCGGTGGTGATCGACGGCGCGATGCCGACGCCCCAGACGGAGCGGCCGTTCACCGACGCCTCCACGTATGCCGCCGCCTGCGCGTCGTCGCCGGCGCTCATCGCGTGCTCGGAGTAATCGAGGACCGCGACGTCGAAGCCGACACCGCCGAGCGCGTGGACGAAGGCCGCGAGCGGGCCGTTGCCCACGCCGCTGATCTCGGTCTCCACGCCGTTGACCTTGACGGTCGCGGCGACCGTGGTGGTGCCGCTGTCTTCCTCCGACGCCTCGACGCGCTGTTTCATCCGCTCCAGCGGCCACACCGGGGCGAGGTACTCCTCGGAGAACACGTCCCACATCTCCTTCGGGGAGACCTCCCCGCCCTCGCCCTCGGTGATCTTCTGGATCGCCTGGGAGAACTCGATCTGCAGCCGGCGCGGCAGGGCCAGGCCGTGGTCGGACTTCATGATGTAGGCCACACCGCCCTTGCCGGACTGCGAGTTGACCCGGATCACCGCTTCGTAGGTGCGCCCGACGTCTTTGGGGTCGATCGGCAGATACGGGACCTGCCAGAGCATGTCCTCGACGTCGGTGTCCGCGGCGTCGGCGTCGACCTTCATCTGGTCCAGGCCCTTGTTGATCGCATCCTGATGGCTGCCGGAGAACGCGGTGTAGACCAGGTCCCCGCCGTAGGGGTGACGCTCGTGGACGGGAAGCTGGTTGCAGTATTCGACCGTGCGGCGGATCTCGTCGATGTTGGAGAAGTCGATCTGGGGGTCGACGCCGCGGGAGAACAGGTTGAGCCCCAGCGTCACCAGGCACACGTTGCCGGTGCGTTCGCCGTTGCCGAATAGGCAGCCCTCGATCCGGTCGGCGCCCGCCGCGAAGCCCAATTCCGCTGCGGCGACAGCCGTCCCGCGGTCATTGTGCGGGTGCAGGCTCAGGATGACGGATTCCCGATTGGCCAGGTTGCGGCTCATCCACTCGATCGAGTCGGCGTAGACGTTGGGAGTGGCCATCTCGACCGTGGCGGGCAGGTTGAAGATGATGGGGTTCTCCGGTGTCGGCGCGATGATCTCGCCGACGGCGTCACACACCTGCCTGGCGTATTCGAGCTCGGTTCCGGTGTAGGACTCCGGCGAATATTCGAAACGCCATTGCGTGCCAGGGTATTTGGCGGCCTCCTCGACGCACTTGCGGGCGCCGTCGGTCGCGATCGCCTGCACCGCGGCCCGGTCGGCGCGAAAAACCACGCGGCGCTGCAGGATCGACGTCGAATTGTAGAAGTGCACGATGACCCGCGACGCGCCCTCGCACGCCAGGAACGTGCGCTCGATGAGCTCGGGACGGCACTGCGTCAGCACCTGGATGGTGACGTCGTCCGGGATGGCGCCGTCGGTGATGATCTCGCGGACGAAGTCGAAATCGGTTTGGCTGGCCGACGGGAAGCCGACCTCGATCTCCTTGTATCCCATGCGAACCAGCAGATCGAACATGCGGCGCTTGCGGGTCGGGCTCATCGGGTCGATCAGCGCCTGGTTGCCGTCGCGTAGGTCCACCGCGCACCACAGCGGGGCGCGGTCGATGACGCGGTCGGGCCAGGTGCGGTCGGCCAGGCGGATGGGCTCGACTTCCTCGGCGAAGGATCGGTACCGGTTGACCGGCATCGCCGAACCACGCTGCGGATTCCAGGCGGGCTGTCCGGGGCCCGGCGGGCCCGCGGGTTTGACGATCGATCGGGCTGACGTATAGGCGTCGGGATTGGAAGTCACGGTAGTTGCTCCGGGGGTGTCAGAAGGAACCTCAGACCGGCGCATCGCGAACACCCGCGACGGGAAGCCGGTCTGGATCAGACCCCGTCGCGGCGTCCGAGGAGGAGCACCCGCTGCACGCCCTGCACTCTACCGCGATTGGCGCCCGGGAGGAAAATCGTCGAAAATCATGCCAAAACCGCAGGCTGCGGTGGTCGGCATCGGGGCGTAAACCGTTATGTGCAGCCACGTATTCTGTTGTGGACTTAAATCGTGCCCAAGGGCGGGAAGATTGCGGGAAACATAACGTGGCGCTGGTCGTGCAAAAGTACGGCGGATCATCGGTGGCCGACGCCGATCGGATCCGCCGTGTCGCCGAACGCATCGTCGCGACCAAGAAGCAGGGGAACGACGTCGTCGTCGTGGTCTCCGCCATGGGCGACACCACCGACGACCTGATGGATCTGGCCCAGCAGGTCTGCCCGGCCCCGCCGCCGCGGGAACTCGACATGCTGCTGACCGCCGGCGAACGCATCTCCAACGCGCTGGTGGCCATGGCGATCGAATCGCTGGGCGCGGAGGCGCGCTCGTTCACCGGCTCGCAGGCCGGGGTCATCACCACCGGCACCCACGGCAACGCGAAGATCATCGAGGTCACCCCCGGGCGGCTGCAGGCCGCGCTCGACGAGGGCCGCATCGTGCTGGTCGCCGGCTTCCAGGGCGTCAGCCAGGACACCCGGGACGTCACCACACTGGGGCGCGGCGGTTCGGACACCACGGCGGTGGCCCTGGCCGCGGCCCTGCACGCCGACGTCTGCGAGATCTACACCGACGTCGACGGCATCTTCACCGCGGACCCGCGGATCGTGCACAACGCGCGCCGGCTGGACAAGGTGACCTTCGAGGAGATGCTCGAGATGGCGGCCTGCGGCGCGAAGGTGCTGATGCTGCGCTGCGTGGAATACGCCCGCCGCTACAACATTCCGGTGCACGTCCGCTCGTCCTACTCGGACAAGCCCGGCACCGTCGTCGTCGGATCGATCAAGGACATAGCCATGGAAGACCCAATCCTGACCGGAGTCGCGCACGACCGCAGCGAGGCCAAGGTGACCGTCGTCGGCATCCCCGACATCCCCGGCTACGCGGCTCGGGTCTTCCGGGCGGTCGCCGACGCCGACGTGAACATCGACATGGTGCTGCAGAACGTCTCCAAGGTGGAGGACGGCAAGACCGACATCACCTTCACCTGCTCGCGCGACAGCGGGCCCACGGCGGTGGCCAAGCTGGACGCGCTCAAGGACGAGATCGGCTTCACCCAGCTGCTCTACGACGACCACATCGGCAAGGTGTCGCTGATCGGCGCGGGCATGCGCAGCCACCCCGGCGTCACCGCGACCTTCTGTGAGGCCCTGGCCGCCGTCGGCGTCAACATCGAGCTGATTTCCACCTCGGAGATCCGCATCTCGGTCCTGTGCCGCGACACCGAACTAGACAAGGCCGTCGTGGCGTTGCATGAGGCGTTCGGGCTTGGCGGGGACGAGAAGGCGACGGTGTATGCGGGGACGGGCAGGTAGATATGGGCGCGAATAGCGTGTCAATAGGCGTTGTGGGCGCCACCGGCCAGGTCGGCCAGGTGATGCGTAGGTTGCTCGACGAGCGGGACTTCCCCGCGACGTCGGTGCGGTTCTTCGCCTCGGCCCGCTCGCAGGGCCGCAAGCTGGAATTCCGCGGCCAGGAGATCGAGGTCGAGGACGCCGCGACCGCGGACCCGAGCGGCCTGGACATCGCGCTGTTCTCCGCCGGCAAGACGATGTCGCTGGTGCAGGCGCCGCGCTTCGCCGCGGCCGGGGTGACCGTGATCGACAACTCGTCGGCCTGGCGCAAGGACCCCGACGTGCCGCTGGTGGTGTCGGAGGTCAACTTCGACAGGGACGCCCACCGTCGACCCAAGGGCATCATCGCCAACCCGAACTGCACCACGATGGCCGCGATGCCGGTGCTCAAGGTGCTGCACGACGAAGCCCAGCTGGTGCGCCTGGTGGTGTCGAGCTACCAGGCGGTGTCCGGCAGCGGGCTGGCCGGGGTGGAGGAGCTGGCCACGCAGGCCCGCGCGGTCATCGACGGCGCCGAGCAGCTCGTGCACGACGGGGCAGCGATCGAGTTCCCCGCGCCCAAGACCTACGTCGCGCCGATCGCGTTCAACGTCGTGCCGCTGGCCGGCTCGCTGGTCGATGACGGCTCCGGCGAGACCGACGAGGACCAGAAGCTGCGGCACGAGAGCCGCAAGATCCTCGGCATCCCGGAGCTGGCGGTGAGCGGAACCTGCGTGCGGGTACCGGTTTTCACCGGGCACTCGCTGTCGATCAACGCCGAATTCGCCCGGCCGCTGTCGCCCGAGCGGGCCCGGCAGCTGCTCGACGGCGCGCCCGGGGTGAAGGTGGTCGACGTGCCGACGCCGTTGGCGGCCGCGGGCGTCGACGAGTCGTTGGTCGGCCGCATCCGGCACGACCCCGGCGTGCCCGACGGGCGCGGCCTGGCCCTGTTCGTGTCGGGGGACAACCTGCGCAAGGGGGCGGCGCTGAACACCATCCAGATCGCCGAGTTGCTGGCCGCCCAGTTGTGAGAAGCGGGTGAGCACCGCCCATACCCGACTGATCGCGCGGTGCTCGCTTGCATTGGCTTTGATTGCCCCGCAAGGAGTTTGGCTCGCCCACGCCGATCCGCCGGCGCCCGCGCCCGAGCCCATCGTGCAACCGCTGGCGCCCGGCCAGGTGGTGCGGATCGGCCCGACCGCCGGCACCGGCACGCCCACCGGGGACTACGGCATCGGCGCGACCGACCTCTGTGAGTTCGTGGAGTTCCCCGCCGAACTGTTGCAGGTCTGCGGCGACAGCTTCGCCGGCCAGGGCGTCGGGTTCGGTGGTTGGTACGCGCCGGTGGCGCTGCGTGTGGACACCGCCTCGGTCGACGATCCGGCCGGCGTGCGCTACACCGGCGTCACCGGCGTCAGCAAACCGCTGCTGGCCGATCCGACCCCGCCGGGTGCCTCGCAGCTGCCGGCCGGGGTGGTGCAGATCAACCGGCGCAACTACGTGATGGTGACGACGACGAAAAACCTGGAACCGCAAAGCTCCCGGCTCGTGACGGCCGAGCCCGCGCGGGCCGGGTGGCAGACCATCCCCGGGTCGCGCCGGCCCGCGTCCTACCAGGGCGGCTCGCAGACGCAGATCAGCGGCTACTACGACCCCATTCCCACCGCGGACTCGCCGACCGGCTGGGTGTACATCGTGGCCGACAGCTTCACCCGTCGGAACCCCGTCGTGCTCTACCGGGCCACCCCGCAATCGTTCACCGACCGGTCCCGGTGGCAGGGGTGGGCGGCCGGGCCGGGCGGCGGCTGGGGCAAGCCGCCCACGCCGCTGTGGCCGGAAGCGGTGGGCGAGTTGTGCGTCCGGCAAATCGACGGAAAGGCGGTGCTGTCCTACTTCAACGCCGTCACGGGCAACATGGAGGTCCGCGTCGCCGACGACCCGACCGCCCTGGGCGACGCGCCGGTCACCACGGTGGTGCAGCACGACGAGTGGCCCGATCCGGCGGAGAGCCTGCCGCCCCCGTATGACAACCGGCTCGCGCAACCGTACGGCGGTTACATCTCGCCCGGTTCCACACTCGACGAGCTGCGAATCTTCGTGAGCCAGTGGGACACTCGCGCGCGTGTGGCCGCGCCCTACCGGGTGATTCAGTTCGCGGTCAACCCACTCAAACCGGAGTAGGGCACGTTAGTCGGCCCGTACAGCGGTGCCCGCCGGGCTGGATTCGTCGTTCACACTGCTCCCATGGAATTCATCAGCGCCGACCCGGTCCTTGCCGTGCACGATCTGAACGGAACCGCTCAGTGGTTTCAGTCGGTGCTCGGCTGCGACATCACCGAGCCGGATCCGGGAAATTGGATGTTCTGCGCCGCGGGGACGGTGACCTTCCGGCTCGGCCGATGCCCTGACGCCCTCCCGGCCGCCCAGTTGGGCGACCACAGCTACCTCGCGTACCTCACGGTGGACGGTGTCGACGCCTTCTACCGCCGCGCCGTCGCGCAGCACGCCGACGTCATCGAAGCTCCCACGACCGAACCGTGGGGCAGGCGCGAGATGGGCCTGCGATCTCCAGAAGGGCACCGGTTCATGCTGTCCGAACTGGTTGATGGCACCCCGGACGAGTGACGCCGAGAAAGGCGTCTTGGCAGATGGGCGGCGTTTTCATCCTCATAGCTGCTACATAAGTGACGCATAGCCGCAACTATTGTTAACGGCTTCATCATTTGTCTCATGAGTGAAACATCTGAAACCCCCACCACGCGGTCGTCGACCGCAACTGCCCCGGCGGCCGCCGCGGCAGCGACAGCCCCCTACCGGGCGGCACGCGTCTTCCACCTCGCCGCCTGGGTCGCCATCGTCGCCGGGATCGTGTTCATCGTCGCGGTCATCTTCTTCACCGGCTTCATCCTCGGCCACCGCGGCGGCCACCACGGCCATCACCACCACAAGCACCACGCGGCGTTCATGCACCCCCACCGCATGGGCGGCCCGGGCGGTCCGGGTGCCCAGCAGGGTGGACCGGCCGGCATCCAGCAGGGCGGACCCGGGGCGGCGACGCCCGGCGCCCCCGGCCCGAGCCAGATCCCGACGTCGGTCGCCCCGTCCCGCACGCCGTAGCCCAACCTCACTGAACAACCAGCAGCCCGGTGCTCGCGAGAGCGCCGGGCTGCGCGTCGTCTCGCCACCGGCGACCGGCCGCCCCGTGTCGATTCACAGCAAGTTTTCCGCGGCGGACCTGTTAAGCGCGTGAGGGCCTGGGCATATTGGAAGGCATGACCGAGACACCCGGACCGACGCCACCGCCGACTCCCGCCGCCACCACCGCACCCGCGCCTCCACCCGCGGAGCGCGTGAAGCCGCCGGCGCTCTACACGGCCGCGGCGTGGGTGGTCATCGTGGCCGGCGTCGTCTTCATCATCTCGACTGTCTTCTTCGTCGGCGCGTTCGTGTACGGCTACTACCACCACTGCCACCATCACCACGGCCCGATGTTCAGACCGGGCGGCGGCCCCGGACCGGGCAACGGGCCGTGGGGCCCCGGTCCGAGCGGCCAGTGGGGCTACGGCGGGCCGGGGTTGATCGTGCCCATGCCGCCCGCCGGCCCGGGTGGACCCGGCGGACCCGGCCTAAGCGGCCCCGGCCAGCCGCCGGCGAGTGCTGTCAGCCCGACCCCCGCCCTGCCGGCACCACGCCCGTAACTACCGGTGCGATCTTGATGCGGTCCAGAGAAAGCGCATAGTTATTGGCGCGCAGGGGTATTCGTCGCCAATATCCAAGGGCAGCCCAGCAAAGAGGAGATAGCGACATGACGGAGCGTTTCACCACCAATGACGCCGGCATCGCTGCGCCCAGCGACGACCAGTCGTTGACGATCGGTCCCGACGGCCCGATCCTGCTGCAGGACCATTACCTGATCGAGCAGATGGCCCAATTCAACCGGGAACGCATCCCGGAGCGGCAGCCGCACGCGAAGGGCGGCGGAGCCTTCGGCACCTTCGAGGTCACCAACGACGTCAGTAAATACACGAGGGCCGCGGTCTTCCAGCCGGGCACCAAGACCGAGATGCTGGCCCGGTTCTCCACCGTCGCCGGTGAGCGCGGCAGCCCGGACACCTGGCGGGACCCGCGCGGCTTCGCGCTGAAGTTCTACACCAGCGAAGGCAATTTCGACCTGGTCGGCAACAACACCCCGGTCTTCTTCATGCGCGACCCGTTGAAGTTCCAGCACTTCATCCGGTCGCAAAAACGCATGCAGGCAACGAATTTGCGCGACCACAACATGCAGTGGGACTTCTGGACGCTCTCACCGGAGTCCGCGCACCAGGTGACTTGGCTGATGGGCGACCGCGGCATCCCCAAGTCGTGGCGGCAGATGAACGGCTACAGCAGCCACACGTACAGCTGGATCAACGCCGGCGGTGAAATCTTCTGGGTCAAATACCATTTCATCGCCGACCAGGGCATCGACTTCCTGCCCCAGGAGGACGCGGACCGGCTGGCAGGCGAGGACGGCGACTACCACCAGCGCGACCTTTACGAGGCAATCGAGGGCGGGAACCATCCCAGCTGGACCCTGAAGATGCAGATCATGCCGTACGAGGAAGCCAGGAATTATCGGTTCAACCCGTTCGACCTGACCAAGGTCTGGCCGCACGGCGACTACCCGTTGATCGACGTCGGCAAGATGACGCTGAACCGCAACGTCACCGATTACCACACCGAGATCGAGCAGGCGGCCTTCGAACCGAACAACACCGTGCCGGGCACCGGGCTGAGCCCGGACAAGATGCTGCAGGCCCGCGGGTTCTCCTACTCCGACGCGCATCGCGCCCGCCTGGGGACCAACTACCGGCAGATTCCCGTGAACACGCCGAAGGTCGAGGTGAACAGCTACTCGAAGGACGGCGCGATGCGGATCAAGAACGTGTCCGACCCCGTGTACGCGCCCAACTCGTACGGTGGCCCGCACGCCGACCCGGCGCGCGCCGCCGAGGTGCGCTGGCATGCGGACGGCGACATGGTCCGCGCCGCGTACACGCTGCACCCCGAGGACGACGACTGGGGGCAGGCCGGCACCATGGTCCGCGACGTCCTCGACGATGCGGCCCGAGATCGGTTGGCGCACAACATCATCGGTCACGTCTCCAAGGGCGTCAAGGAGCCGGTGCTGTCACGCGTGTTCGAGTACTGGCGCAACGTCGACCCCGACCTCGGCAAGAAGGTCGAAGAGGGCGTGCGCGGCAACGGGGGCTGACCAACACCCCGGCGTCCTGGCATGATCGCTGGAATGACCATGCGGGTTCGCGGCGCCGCGATCGCCATCGGCCTGGCCATCGAGTGCGCGGTCGCGCTTCCCGTTGCGACCGCCCACCCGTCGGAACCGGGAGTGGTGAACTATGCCGTCCTGGGTAAGGGCTCGGTCGGCAACATCGTCGGCGGACCCATGGCCTGGGAGTCGGTCTTCACCCGACCGGTCCAGGGGGATTGGGTCGACATCCCCGTGTGCAACAACTGGGCCGACATCGGGCTGCCCGAGGTGTACGACGACCCCGACCTCGCGTCGTTCAACGGTGCCGTCACGCAGACGGCGGCGAACGACCAGACCCACTTCGTCAAACAGGCCGTCGGGGTGTTCGCCACCAACGATGCCGCCGACCGCGCTTTCCATCGCCTGGTGGACCGGACGGTGGGCTGCTCGGGCCAGACCACCGCGATGCATCTGGACAACGGGGCCACGCAGGTCTGGTCGTTCGACGGCGGGCCGCCGGGCGCGGCCGACGCGAGCTGGACCAAACAAGAAGCCGGTACCGATCGGCGCTGCTTCAATCAAACCAGGCTGCGCGAAAACGTGTTACTGCAGGCCAAGGTCTGCCAGTCTGGCAACGCCGGGCCGGCGGTCAACGTGCTGGCCGGCGCGATGCAGAACGCGCTGGGTCAATGAGCGGGGCGCCGGAGCCGGGTCGGGCAGGCTTGAAAAGTAGCGCGAACGGGAATATGTCGGGGCCATCTGCTAGATGAAGAAGTGGCGGTCACCGTTCCCTTAGTCGGGTACGGGGACAGGTTCGCAGACGCGTGTTCAGGCTTGCTCAGGCCCGAAGGGATAGTGATATGACGTTCGCCGCCATCACTACCGCCGGCTCCGAGCTGGCCGGTGCGGAGATGGCCGATTCCCAAGCCGCCGCGCGTTACATCGCCGACGGCTGCTTGGTGGACGCCCCGCTGGGCCGCGTTGGTCTCGAGATGGAGGGCCACTGCCACGACCCGGCGGACCCGCATCGCAGGCCCGGCTGGGACGAGATCGGCGAGGTGTTGGGGCGCCTGCCCGAGTTGCCGGGCGGCAGCCGGGTCACGGTGGAGCCCGGCGGTGCGGTGGAGCTGTCCGGCCCGCCGGCTGACGGCGTGGTCAGCGCCATCGACGCGATGCGGCGCGATCAGGCCGCGCTGCGGTCGGCGTTCGCCGACGCCGGCCTGGGTCTGGTATTCCTCGGCGCGGACCCGCTGCGGCCACCCAAGCGAATCAACCCGGGCGCGCGTTACCGCGCCATGGAGCAGTTCTTCGCGTCCAGCCGCTCGGGCGACGCGGGCTCGGCGATGATGACGTCCACAGCGTCCATCCAGGTCAACCTCGACGCGGGGCCGCGGGCCGGCTGGGCGGCGCGCGTGCGGCTGGCGCACGCGCTGGGACCCACCATGATCGCGATCGCCGCGAACTCCCCGATGCTGCGCGGCGAGTTCACCGGGTGGGCCTCCACCCGGCAGTGGGTGTGGGGCCAGATGGACGCGGCACGATGCGGGCCGGTCCTGGGCGCCAGCGGCGACGACCCCGGCACCGACTGGGCGCGCTACGCGCTCAAGGCGCCGGTGATGCTGGTACACGCCCCGGACGCCGCCGCGGTCACGCACTGGGTGCCCTTCGCCGACTGGGTGGACGGCCGGGTGTTGCTCGGCGATCGCCGTCCCACCGTCGCCGACCTGGAATACCACCTGACCACCCTGTTCCCGCCGGTGCGCCCAAGGCAGTGGCTGGAGATCCGCTATCTCGACAGCGTGCCGGACGAGTTCTGGCCGGCCGTGGTGTTCACGCTGACGGCCCTGCTCGACGACCCCGTCGCGGCCGAGACAGCGGCCGAGGCAGTCGAACCCGTGGCCACCGCATGGGACACCGCGGCCCGGGTGGGCCTGCGGGACCGGCGGCTGTACGCCGCGGCCAACCAGTGCGTGGCGATCGCCGCCGAGCTGGCGCCGCCCGAGCTCGGCGAGTCGATGCAGCGGCTGGTCGACGCCGTCGAACGGTGCCGATGTCCCGGCGACGACTTCTCCGATCAGGTGATCCAGCACGGCATCGCGCCCACCGTGGCGCGCCTGGCCCAAGGGGGGCTGTGACGTCCGCGGATGAATGCCGGGCGGGTCTCGCCGACGATCTGGCGCGGGCGCGGACGCGAACGTTGCGGCTGGTCGAGTTCGACGACGCCGAACTGTACCGGCAGTACGACCCCCTGATGAGCCCGCTGGTGTGGGACCTCGCGCACATCGGTCAGCAAGAGGAGTTCTGGCTGCTGCGGGCCGGCGACCCCGGTCGGCCGGGCATGTTGCCGCCTGCCGTCGAAGGCCTGTACGACGCCTTCGTGCACTCCCGCGCGAGCCGCGTCGAGCTGCCGCTGCTGTCACCGGATCGCGCGCGGGCTTATTGCCGGACGGTGCGCTCGGCCGCCCTCGACGCCCTCGACGCCCTACCCGAGGATGCCGACAGCTTCCCGTTCGCGTTGGTGATCAGCCACGAGAACCAGCACGACGAAACCATGCTGCAGGCGTTGAACCTCCGCAGCGGCGCCCCGCTGCTGCGCGACACCGCGGCCTTGCCGGCCGGCCGGCCAGGCGTGGCCGGCACCTCGGTGCTGGTGCCCGCCGGCCCGTTCGTGCTGGGCGTCGACGCGGCGAGCGAACCGTACTCGCTGGACAACGAGCGGCCCGCCCACGTCGTCGACGTGCCCTCGTTCCGGATCGGCCGGGTGCCGGTCACCAACGGCGAGTGGCGGCACTTCGTGGAAGACGGCGGATACCGGCAGCCACGCTGGTGGTCGGAGCGCGGTTGGGAGCATCGCCGGCGTGCGGGCCTCACGGCGCCGCAGTTCTGGAGCCCCGACGCGCGGACGCGCACCCGGTTCGGCCACGTCGAAGACATCCCGGCCGACGAACCGGTGCAGCACGTCACCTTCTTCGAGGCCGAGGCCTACGCCGCCTGGGCCGGCGCGCGGCTGCCCACCGAGATCGAATGGGAGAAGGCCTGCGCGTGGGATCCGGCCACCGGCCGTCGGCGCCG
>NZ_LZJB01000524.1:0-6235 GCF_001666895.1 Mycobacterium sp. E3298 | reverse complement strand
TGGTGGCCGTCGTCCGGGTGGCAATCGCCAACCGGCGACGGCGCGCCCATCACCGCATGGTCGTCGATCTGGTCGGCCTGGGCCACGGCGGCGCGCTTCCCCAGCCCTGCGCCCACACGCGGGACCTTCGTGTGCTGGACGTGCCGCAGCCGCTCGCCTACTGCCTGCCGGGCGTCCGCAGCAGGGTGGTGGTCAGCGAGGGGGCGCTGAGCACGCTCGCCGACGCCGAGGTCGCGGCGATCCTCACCCACGAGCGGGCCCACCTGCGGGCCCGCCACGACCTCGTCCTGGAGGCCTTCACCGCAGTGCACGCCGCGTTCCCGCGGCTGGTGCGCAGCGCGAACGCGCTCGGGGCGGTGCAGCTGCTCGTCGAGCTGCTCGCCGACGACGCCGCCGTGCGCGCGGCGGGCCGCACTCCCCTGGCTCGCGCGCTGGTCGCCTGCGCGTCCGGGCGGGCGCCGTCCGGCGCACTGGCCGCCGGCGGACCCAGCACCGTGGTCCGCGTCCGCCGGCTGTGCGGGGGCGGCAACAGCCTGGCGCTGGCGGCGGCCGCATACCTGGCCGCGGTCGCCGTGTTCGTCGTGCCCACCGTCGCGTTGGCCGTGCCGTGGCTCACCGAGCTGCGGCGCCTGATCAACCTCTGACGCGTTCGACGGCCAGCACCCCGGGCGGACGCCGGTCCCCTGTGCCACAGTGTGACGGAAAGCTTTTGGGCACAGTTCTCCGACTCGAGAGGCGAAGACATGGGTTCGTCGGAATCAACCACCGCTACCGCGCAGATCGGCGTCACCGGCCTGGCGGTGATGGGCTCGAACATCGCGCGCAATTTCGCCCGGCACGGCTACACGGTGGCGCTGCACAACCGCTCGATCGCGAAGACCGACGCGCTGCTCAAAGAGCACGGTGACGAGGGCAAGTTCGTGCGGTCGGAGACCATCGCGGAGTTTCTCGACGCCCTGGAGAAGCCGCGGCGGGTGCTGATCATGGTCAAGGCCGGCGACCCCACCGACGCCGTCATCAACGAGCTCGCCGACGCCATGGAGGAAGGCGACATCATCATCGACGGCGGCAACGCCCTCTACACCGACACCATTCGCCGCGAGAAGGCGATGCGCGAACGGGGCCTGCACTTCGTCGGCGCCGGCATCTCCGGCGGCGAGGAGGGCGCGCTGAACGGCCCGTCGATCATGCCGGGCGGCCCCGCCGAGTCCTACACGTCGCTGGGCCCGCTGCTCGAGGAGATCTCCGCACACGTCGACGGGGTCCCGTGCTGCACCCACATCGGGCCCGACGGCGCGGGCCATTTCGTCAAAATGGTGCACAACGGCATCGAGTACTCCGATATGCAGCTGATCGGCGAGGCCTACCAGCTGCTGCGCGACGGCCTGGGCAAGACCGCCGAGCAGATCGCCGACGTGTTCGACGAGTGGAACAAGGGCGACCTGGACAGCTTCCTCGTCGAGATCACCGCCGAGGTCCTGCGCCAGAAGGACGCGAAGACGGGCAAGCCGCTCGTCGACGTCATCCTCGACGAGGCCGAGCAGAAGGGCACCGGCCGCTGGACCGTGAAGTCGGCCCTGGACCTCGGCGTCCCGGTAACCGGGATCGCCGAGGCCGTGTTCGCCCGCGCGCTGTCGGGTTCGGTGACCCAGCGCAAGGCCACCACGGGGCTGGCCTCGGGCGAGCTGGGCGCCAAGCCCGCCGACGCGCAGCAGTTCGTCGAGGACGTGCGCCAGGCCCTCTACGCGTCGAAGATCATCGCGTATGCCCAGGGCTTCAACCAGATTCAGGCCGGCAGCGCCGAATACGACTGGGGCATCACGCCGGGCGACCTGGCCACCATCTGGCGCGGCGGCTGCATCATCCGGGCCAAGTTCCTCAACCGCATCAAAGACGCGTTCGACGAGGACCCCGATCTGCCTAGCCTGATCGTCGCGCCCTACTTCCGCAGCGCGATCGAGGCCGCGATCGACGGCTGGCGCCGCGTCGTGGTGACCGCCACGCAGCTGGGCATCCCGATCCCCGGCTTCTCCTCGGCGCTGTCCTACTACGACGCGCTGCGCACCGAGCGGCTGCCCGCGGCGCTCACCCAGGGGCTGCGCGACTTCTTCGGCGCGCACACCTATGGCCGCATCGACGACGACCCCGATAAGCGCTTCCACACGCTGTGGAGCGGGGACCGCAGTGAAGTGCCCGCCTAGCCGGGTACTACTTGAGGGACACGAGGGGGCGCGGCGACAGCGATGAGATTTCTGGACGGGCATCGGCCCGGTTACGACCTGACCTACAACGACGTCTTCGTGATGCCGAACCGGTCGGAGGTCGCGTCGCGCTTCGATGTCGACCTGTCCACCCAGGACGGCTCGGGCACCACCATCCCGGTGGTGGTCGCCAACATGACCGCGGTGGCCGGGCGGCGGATGGCCGAGACGGTCGCCCGGCGGGGCGGCCTGGTGATTCTGCCGCAGGACATCCCGATCACCGCGGTGCAGCAGACGGTGGACTTCGTCAAGAGCCGCGACCTGGTTCTCGACACCCCGGTCGTGCTGGGCCCCGACGACTCGGTGTCCGATGCGACCGCGCTGATCCACAAGCGCGCACACGGGGTCGCGGTCGTCGTCTTCGAGGGCCGCCCGATGGGCTTGGTGAGCGAATCCTGCTGCCTGGGCGTGGACCGCTTCGCCAGGGTTCGGGATGTCGCGATCACCGACTTCGTCACCGCCCCGGTCGGGACCGAACCACGCAAGATCTTCGACCTGCTCGAGCACGCCCCGATCGGGGTTGCCGTCGTGACGAACGTCGACGGCACGCTGGCCGGCGTGCTCACCCGCACCGGGGCCGTCCGCACCGGCCTGTACACCCCGGCGCTCGACCGTGAAGGGCGGCTGCGGGTGGGTGCGGCCGTCGGCATCAACGGCGACGTGGGCGCCAGGGCGCGCTCCCTGGTCGAGGCGGGCGTCGACGTGCTCGTCATCGACACCGCACACGGGCATCAGGTGAAGACGCTCGAGGCGATCCGCACGGTGTCCTCGCTCGAACTCGGGGTGCCGCTGGTGGCCGGCAACGTCGTCTCCGCGGAGGGCACGCGCGATCTGCTGGGCGCCGGGGCGAACATCGTCAAGGTCGGCGTCGGGCCGGGGGCGATGTGCACCACCCGGATGATGACCGCTGTGGGGCGCCCGCAATTCTCGGCCGTCGTCGAATGTGCTTCCGCGGCAAGGCAATTGGGTGGCCACGTGTGGGCCGACGGCGGCGTTCGACATCCCCGGGACGTGGCGCTGGCGCTGGTGGCCGGCGCGTCCAACGTGATGATCGGATCGTGGTTCGCCGGCACCTACGAGTCGCCCGGCGACCTGATGCGCGACCGCGAGGACCAGCCCTACAAGGAGAGCTACGGCATGGCGTCCAAGCGTGCGGTGGTCGCCCGCAGCGCCGCCGACACCGCCTTCGACCGCGCCCGCAAAGCGCTCTTCGAGGAAGGCATTTCGACCTCACGCATGGGCCTGGACCCCGACCGCGGGGGCGTCGAGGATTTGATCGACCACATCACCTCGGGCGTGCGCAGCACGTGCACCTATGTCGGCGCCGCCAACCTGACGGACCTCTACGAGCGTGCCGTCGTGGGGGTGCAGTCGGCCGCGGGCTTCGCCGAAGGCCATCCACTGCCGCTGGGTTGGTGACCCCCGCCGCACGCAATTCTTTGGCGGCGCAGGCAATTTGGTGGGTCAGGCGCCGGCCGGACGTTCCCACGCGTAGAGCGACATGCGGCGATTCCTGGTGTCGTGTTCGCCGAGGAACGCGCAGCCGGCGAATTCGCAGAGTCGGCGCGCGGTGGTGTTGCGGTGATCGGGGTCGAACATGACGCGCCGGCAGCGGGGCTCCATGGCGAAGACGCTCCCGACGATCTGCGGCAACAGCATCGGGCCCAGGCCCCGGTTCATCAGGCCCGGGTCGGCGATGGCGGCGTGCAGCCCCAGGTCATACGGATCGGCATCGTAGTGGTGCGAGATCAAGTCCTTTGCGCCCCAGTATAATTCGAGGTAGGCGCAATCTTGGCCATCGACGCTGCCCAGCAGTGGCACCGAATACGTGCCGTCCAGCTGCGCGCCGAGGTGCCGCTCCCATCGCGGGGCCGGCCAGTCGTACTCCCAGGCCGCGGCCAGGTGTGGGCGGTTCATCCACTCCGCCACCATGCCCGCGTCCTCGGGCCGCGCGACACGCAGCGCGAAGGGCGGTTCGAGCGCGGGGGCCGGCGGCCGCCCGATGCGCGCCACCTTCTCGGAGATGTCGAAGCGCTCGCGCGGAAGGACTTGGGCCGGTTCGGTTTCGGGTGGGCCTTCGGACGCCATAGTCCGCCAGCCTATCGAGTAAGGTTAGGCAACCCATACTTGGGTCCCGGGCGGGCCCGGCCTCCCAGTGAAAACGGTCGTTGACCGAACGGGGGGCGGACCGGGCTACGATAAATCAGCAAAGACGGAAGCGACCGCGTCCGCACCGGTTTCAGGCAGCGAAGGGATTGACGTGCCGCAGGCACCCGTGCAGCCCATGGGCTTCCGGGCGCGGCAGCCGTCCGACGAGCCGCCCGATGCGGAGCCTTCCCCGGCCATCCCGCCAACACAATCGGCCCGCGGGCGGCGTGCTCGATGAACGTCAGCGTCGCCGTGATCAGCATCATTGCCATCGCGGTGCTCATCTTCGGTAACGCGGTATTCGTGGCGGCCGAGTTCTCGCTGACCACGCTGGACCGCAGCGCCGTGGAGGCCAACGCGCGGCGCGGCGGCCGGCGCGACCGCGCGATCCGGCGCGCCCACCACAAGTTGTCGTTCCAGCTCTCCGGCGCCCAATTGGGCATCTCCGCAACCACACTGGCGGCCGGTTACCTGACCGATCCGATGCTGGCCGACCTGCCGCACCCGTGGTTCGACGCGATGGGCATTCCCGACAAGGTGGCCGACGCGATCATGGCGTTCGTGGCGTTGGTCATCGTCACCTCGGTGTCGATGGTGTTCGGCGAGCTGGTTCCCAAATACCTTGCCGTGGCCCGGCCACTGTCCACCGCGCGCGCCGTGGTGGGCGTTCAGCTGCTGTTCTCGCTGCTGTTCACCCCGGCGATCCGGCTCACCAACGGCGCGGCGAACTGGATCGTGCGCCAGCTGGGCATCGAGCCGGCCGAAGAGCTGCGGTCGGCCCGGTCGCCGCAGGAACTGCTGTCCCTGGTGCGCTCCTCGGCGCGCAGCGGCTCGCTGGATCCCGCGACCGCGTCACTGGTGCGGCGCTCGCTGCAGTTCGGCGCCCTGACCGCCGAGGAGCTGATGACGCCCCGATCCAAGATCGTCGCGCTGCAGACCGACGACACCGTCGCCGACCTGGTGGCCGCGGCCGCCGAGTCCGGGTTCTCCCGGTTCCCGATCGTCGACGGCGATCTCGACGAGACCATCGGCATCGTGCACGTCAAACAGGTGCTGGCCATCCCGGCGGCCGACCGGGCGCGCACGCCGCTGACCAACGTGGCGCAGCCCGTCCCGGTGGTGCCCTCGACGCTGGACGGCGACGCCGTCATGGCCGAGATCCGCGCGAACAGCCTGCAGACCGCGATGGTGGTCGACGAATACGGCGGCACCGCGGGCATGGTGACCGTCGAGGACCTGATCGAAGAGATCGTGGGCGACGTCCGCGACGAACACGACGACGCCACCCCGGACGTCGTCGCGGCCGGCACCGGCTGGCGCGTCTCGGGACTGCTGCGCATCGACGAGGTCGCCACCGCCACCGGGTTCCGGGCGCCGGAAGGGCCCTACGAGACCATCGGCGGGCTGGCGTTGCGCGAATTCGGCCACATCCCGGTGGCCGGTGAAACGGTGAAGCTGCCGGCCCTGGACGCCGACGGCCTGTTGGACACCTCGCTGCGCTGGCAGGCAACGGTCATCCGGATGGAGGGACGCCGGATCGACCTGCTGGAACTCAACGAGCTGCAGGGTGACGGCGACACCGGCGCGGCGGGGGGTCCGCGATGAGCGATCCCGTCGGAGTGTTCCTGGCGATCGTGCTGATCGGCGTCAACGCCTTCTTCGTCGGCGCGGAATTCTCGTTGATCTCGGCCCGGCGCGACCGGCTGGAAGCGCTGGCCGAGCAGGGCAAGGCGCGCGCGGTCACGGTGATCCGCGCCGGCGAGCAGTTGCCGGCGATGCTGGCCGGGGCCCAGCTGGGTGTCACCGCCGCGTCGCTGCTGGTGGGG
>NZ_LZJB01000523.1:0-27352 GCF_001666895.1 Mycobacterium sp. E3298 | reverse complement strand
ACTGTTCGGTGAGGCGTTCGAATATCAGCAGACGGTGCCGTTTTTCTCGCTGTTCATGGCAACCCTGCGCGCGGAGCCCCCGGTCGGTGATGCGGAGGCGTTGCGTCGCTTGGGCACCTCGGCGGATCTCCGCTACTGGGTGGTCCACGATTTGGCCGAAGCCATTCATGCGGCGGCCGCGAAAACGCCGCTGGTCATCGTCCTGGAGGACATTCACTGGGCCGACAGCGCCACTCTGTTGGCGCTGCGGTCGCTGGCCGCGATGCGGCCCGATGTCGCTGTGTTGTGGGTATTGACGGCCCGCACCGGGGCCAGTCGGCCGGCGGTGCAGCAGACGTTGTCGGTGCTGCAACGCGCGAATGCCACATTCTTGCGATTAGGGGCCATGACGCCGGATGCGGTCGCCGACATGGTTCAAGACGCGGTGCGGGCGCGGGCGGATGCGTCGCTGCTGAATCTGGCCGCCAAGGCGCACGGGAACCCGTTTTTGGTCAGCGAGCTTGTCGGGGGGCTCGGCGAGGAGGGCAGGCTCAATCTCTCCGGCGGGCGCGCGATGGTCACCGGACAGGGGTTGCCGCGGCGGCTGGGCGCCGGTATGCAGCAGCGACTTGACCTGCTCTCCAATGGCGCCTCGGAAGTGGTGCGGGTGGCCGCGGTGCTGCCCGACCGGTTCTCGGCTGGCTTGCTGGCCGCGATGCTGGAACGCTCACCCGCCTCGTTGCTGTCGGCGCTCGAGGAGGCGGTGCGCGCGGATCTTTTCATCGAAGACGGCGAGCGGTTGAGGTTTCGGCACGACTTGCTGCGCGAGGCCACCCGCCAGTCGTTGCCGCAGTCCCTGCGGCGGGCCATGGAGCGCCAAGCCGCCTCGGTCATGCTCGGGATGGGCGCGGCCCCAGCCGAGGTCGCCACCCAGCTGGCACGCAGCGCCGAACCCGGAGACCGCGAGGCGATCGACGCCCTGCGCCTAGCCGCCCAATCGGTCGGCCGCGGCGATGCCAGCGGGGCCGCGGACTTGAGCAAGCGCGCACTAGAGCTACTGCCCGCCAACGACGCTGAGCGCGGCCCACTGGTCGCCGAAACGGTGGAGTTACTGAATCGAGCGACCCGTTATGACGAGGCTCAGGCGCTTGCCGACAGCGCGCTCGCCACGCAGCTGTCCCAAGACGACGAAGCCGAGATTCGGCTGGGCATCGCCGCGGGCACCGAGGATCCGGCGCAACGCATTGCCGAGTTACGTCGCGCGCTGCAGTTGGTCGGCATCAACGACATCATCAGGGCGCGCCATCAGGCATGGGTGGCCTACTTCGAGGTGGTCAACGGCCTGCATGCGGACGCTTCGGCCGCGGAAGCGGCCGCGGCCGAAGCCGCCGCGACCGGTGATGTGGAAGCCCGGATCGTCAGCGCTACCGCGCTTGCCCTGAACGACTACCAGGACGGTTATGCGGTGCGCGCACTTCGGCGCATGGACGAGGTCGATGTACTGACGCGCGGGGGCAAGGCAACGCTTGGCGGCATATATGCCGCCAAGCGGCGCGCAGGCCTGATTGTTTGCGTGGGCAGCTTGGAGGAGGCCAGCGTGCAGGTCGCCGAGGGCACCGAGAAGGCCCGTCGCGAACGCAACGCGATGGCGCTTCCCGGCTGGACCCATCTCGGCGGGATGGTTCATGCGGCGGCGGGTCGCTTGGCCGCGGCGCGCGACACCATCGAGGCGCTGCCTCGGCGTGAATGGGCCAACGGTACCGAGGTCAACATTGAGCGCATTCTTGTTCTGGCTGAGGTAGCGATGCGAACAGGCGACCGAAAGTTATTGCAAGACTTGGTTTCTGAGTCGACAGCCCTGTATTCCAGCACGTCGCCCTTGCTGGCCGGCGGCGCGGCTTATGTGGTCGCCCTTGCCGCGTGGGACCGCGGCGACGTTGGCGGCGCGGCGCGCTGGCTCGGGGGCAAGAACGCGCGTGTCATCACACCGCTGTGGCCTAACGTGTTCGATCAGCTGACGCTGACAGCGCGGGTGGCTTCGGCAGCCGGGGACGCCGGGCTGCGCGCGCGAGTGCTGCAGAGCATCGAGGTGCTGGAACGCGAGCGGCCCGGTGTGGCGTTGTTCGCGGCGGTCGCCCAGCAGGCCCGCGGAATCCTGGAACGTGACGCCGATGCGCTTTTGGAGGCTGCCGGCGCGCTTAGTACGCGCCGTCCGCTTCTCCACGCCGGTGCCCTCGAAGACGCCGCTGGTGAACTCGTGCGCGCCGGACGCGATGCGGAGGCGATCGAGGGCCTCAACAAGGCGTTCGACACCTTTGTGCAATGCGAAGCGGTCGCAGATGCCCGTCGGGTCGGCCGCGAGTTGCGCCGATTAGGCGTGGAACGGCGCATCGTCGCCCAGCCGCGGGCGAAAAGGGGCTGGGACAGCCTCACCGACTCCGAGCTTACGGTAGTCAACCTCATCGCCCAGGGCGCGACCAACCGCTCCGTCGCGCAGCAACTGCATCTTTCCCCGCATACGGTGAAGACACACGTGCACAACGCGTTTGCCAAATTGGGAATTGCCTCCCGTGGCGAGTTGGCGCAGCTGATGCGCGGCTCCGATTGACCGGCGCCAAATACGGGACCGCCTAGTACTGCATCCATCCGGGCCTAAACATCAACCTTCGGGCGATGGTTTTGCGCTGGCCGCACGACGACCGTAGTAGTCGACCCTGATCACGTACTCCGCCGGCCCGGCGGTCCAGCTAGGCCAGACACCGTGCCGGTGAGCACACAAGCGAAAGACCGAGACAATGTTGAACACGACGCTTGGAGTGCAGCGACGGTCCCACACGCAGGCAACGCGGCGCGGCCGGAGGCGAACGCTGGGCACACGCCGATCACTGGCCTGCAACCGCACGGTTACCACGAGCGATGGCGTCTCGCTGTCCGTTCGGGACTCGGGATCTCACGCCGCCGGCCATACGGTCGTGCTCCTACATGGTTTTTGCCTGAACAAAGAGTCCTGGAATATCCAGATGACGCAGCTAATTCGCCTCTGGGGCAACAACATCCGGATCATCAGTTACGATCATCGCGGCCACGGCGACTCCGGCGATGCGCCAATGCACACGTACCGGATCGACCGACTCGCTGACGACCTCGCCGAGCTGCTGGTGGCGCTTCGCGTTACAGGCCCTCTCACCCTGGCGGGACACTCGATGGGCGGCATGACAGCCTTGGCCTATCTACGCCGGCCAGCCAGCTCGCGTCCCGTTGAGCCGGAAAGCCTCGTTCTCGTCGCGACCGCCGCGGGGAGCCTTGGTTCACACGGCCTCGGTCGGCTGCTGAACACCCCGGCGACAAGCATGATCTACAACCTCGTACACCGCATGCCGCGCGCGGGGACCGATCAGGTTGTTCAATTGCTCGCCCGTCCGGTGTGCGCGGCACTGACCAGGCACGGCGGATACGGTGAATCCGCACCGAAATCGTTGGTGGCTATGTCCGCGGCCGCCGTCAACGCGACCCCGTCGGCGACCAAAGTCGGCTTCCTGCTCGGTCTGAGGGAGTACGACTGCTCTCAGACCCTGAGCTCCATCACGGCCAAGACAACCATCATCAGCGGAGGAGCGGACAAGCTCACGCCGATGTGGCATGCCCGCAAGTTGGCCGACGGTATCCCGGCGGCGACTCTCATTTACCGGCACGCCGCCGGGCACACGCTCTTGCATGAAGTCCCGCAGGTGGTCACCGAAGCGATCAGCTCCAGCGTCGCCGCCGACTATCACCATTCCAGGGCCGATGAAGCAGGCGCATGCGCGGCGTCAGACCCGCCGCCAGACGATGACTTTCCTATGAGCCATGCCACTTCGGCGCGTAATACATCACCCGTGGCAGGTGAGGAGCGAGTGTCGTGACCCGGTTGGTCCGGTTCCCCTTTGCGCACACGATTCACCGGGGATTACGCGATCCTCATGCTGACCGTTCGGCGGGCTGGGGCTGCGGCAAGCGCGTCTCAGCCCGCCGACCACCATGCAAAGTACCCAACATCACGACCCGCCGCGGCCGGCCGATCGCATCGCCGCAGTTGTTCGCCGCACGGATCGCCCTGAAGAACGAGAACCATTTCCCAGCAATGACTTTGATCGCGTCAGGCCTTCGTCTCACAGAGTTGCTCAGATGTCCCCACATCGCTGTCTCGAATGGGGTTCTTCGTCCGTCTGCACGCACACTTAGGCCGACGGGGTCGGGCGTGATTCACCTTCATGCGGCGGTCGGATTGACAGGGCTGTCAAATATCGAAGCCACTACGTATACACCGACCCGGTTCTAAACATCACCCGCTGGGCGATGGTGACCGCGCTCCCCCGCTGCCAACGTAGTCATTGGACTCTTGGAACGCCGTGACCGCGGCCGCTCAACCAGGAAGTGGCGCCGAGAGCAAACGACACAGCGGAATCGAGAAAACGATGATGAGCACACTGTTGGGGATGCTGATGATGTTGCCAGTCGTATTCGGCGTCGGTGGATACGTGTTGGTTACCCGACGACCATGAGCACCCCGGCGCTCTCACGGCGTTTCATGTTGAGACCTCGGTCACCCCATGTCGAGACGCGGAGTCATCGCATCGATGCGAGAAGAGGGAAATTGCGGTGAGCGGACACAGCATTAGCGTGGCTCGCGAGAAAACCGTTGAGCCGGTGGTGGGACGAGGGCCCGCCGGCCCAAACGGCCACCGGCGACGCACGCCGGAGGTCATCACGGGGAACGCATCTGACTCAACGGGTTCACGGCTACTGCCGGTCACGACGAGCCTGGCCGCCCCCGCCGGGACAAACTGGGATACCGAGACGCGAGCGCCCACTCCGGAGGCATCAACACCGAGTTTTCCACCCCGGCTGGTGGATTCAACGCATTCGCGGAGTTCGGACATGACTGGGTCAGCTAACGACAGCGACAACGGGGTCGGAGAAGCCGCCGCCCGCACGATTCTCCTCGGCACCAAACTGCACGTCCCGGCCATTGCGGCCAAGCTCGTTCACCGCACCGCCTTGCTCGACGCACTGTCGGCGGGGCGCCGCTGCAAGCTGACCCTACTGAGCGCGCCGGCGGGATGGGGCAAGACGACATTGCTGGCGCAGTGGGCCCTGGCTGCGGGTGAGGACAGGCGATTTGGCTGGCTGTCACTCGATCCCGCTGACAGCGACCCAGTATGGTTTTGGATGTACGTGGTCGCCGCGCTGCAGAAGACCAATCCCGGGGTGGGGATTCGCGCGGTCGAACTCCTCGCGTTGGGCGCCGACCCAGTGCAGGTGGTTCTGCCTACGCTGCTGAATGATCTGGACACGATCGAAAGCCCGACGGCGCTCATCCTCGATGACTACCACTTGGTGGCAAATCGAGCAGTCCATGAACAGCTTGCGTTCTTTATCAGCCGGATGCCGGCGAATCTGCACTTGGTATTGGCCACCCGATCGGATCCGGCGTTGCCGTTGGCGCGACTCAGGGCGAGCGGTGAGCTTGCTGAGATCCGCACCGACGATTTGCGGTTCGGGGCTATCGAGGCGACCCATCTGATGAATGACGTGCTCGGACTGGACTTAGACCACGCAGATATTCAACTGTTGCACCAACGCACCGAGGGTTGGGCTGCCGGCCTCTACCTCGCCGCTCTCTCGCTTGCCGGACGCGCTGATGCCGCCGCGTTCATCCGGACGTTCGCCGGCGACAATCGCCATATCGTCGACTACTTGATGGCCGAGGTGCTCGACGGTCAGCCACTCCAGCTGCGCAGCTTTCTGTTACGCACGTCGATCTTGGGACGGCTCAGCGCTGCGCTGTGCGATGCGTTGCTGCAAACGTCTGGCTCAGCGTTGGTGTTGGAGCAGATCGAACGTGAAAACCTGTTTCTGGTGCCACTGGACAGCTCGCGTCACTGGTATCGCTACCACCAGCTGTTCGGAGAGTTGCTGCGCACCGAACTGCGTCGCAGCGAGCCCGACCTCGTCGCCGATCTGCACCGACGAGCCGCAACCTGGTTCGAGAGCGAGGGCCTCATCGACGAGGCGGTCCGCCACCTGGTCGCCGGCGGTGATATCGCGCGAAGCGCAGACCTGATCGCCGCGGACTGGGTCGACGAATTCAACGGGGGCGGCGTCTCGACCGTCTCGGGCATGCTTGATCTGCTGCCCGAAGAAACCGTTCGACAGGATCCGAGGCTGAGCGTGGCCCGCGCGTGGATCGCCCTCAGCGTTGGTGAACTCGACGGCGCGGCCCAGTGGATCCGGACCATTGAAGGCCGACAGCCGGCCGACGGCGCGGATGACAGCGCTATCTGCGCTCAGGTCGTCGTGTTGCGCGCGATTCACTCGCTGAAGACGGCGGACGTCGGCGCGGCGCTGAACACCGCTCGGCGGGCTATCACCCTCGATCTCGCCGAAGGACCGCTGGGCCAATCCAGCGCCTACTGCATATATGGAGCCGCGCTGTACTTCTCTGGCAGCACCCGTGAGGCGCAAGCCGCCTTCCGGCGGGCCGCACACCTGGCCGAGAAGGTGGGCGATCGTCGCGTCCGCACATACGCGTTGGGCCATTTGGCACTGATTTCGGTCGAAGATGGCCAGCTGGCGGACGCCGAACGTCAGATCCGCCGGGCCTCTGGCAGCGCCCGGGACCTGGCGGATCCGGAACACCTCGTCGACGTGATGGTGTCTCTCGCCACGGCCAAACTCCTCCGGGTGCGCGGTGACGCGGCTGCAGCACTCGCCGCCGCCGACATGGCCGTCATGTCCGCGCGCCAAGGAGGAGCAATCCCCGAGGTGATCAAGGCGCTGTCGATCAAAGCGGAGATCATCGAGCATCTCGGCGACCGCGAGACCGCCAGGGCAATCCTCGAGGAGGTCGGCACACTGGTGCGCGATTGCACGGACACCGGCATCGCCTCGACACTGCTGGCTCCGGCAGAGCGAAGGGCGGGCGTCGCGGTGACGTCGCGCCATGAGCGGTGCCCGGTCACTGAGGAGCTGACCCCCAAAGAGTTCGAGGTTCTTCGCCTGCTCGCAACCCGGTTATCGCGACGTGAAATCGGCGAGCGGCTATACGTCTCGCTCAATACCGTGAAGACCCACCAGCGCGCCATCTACCGCAAGCTTGGCGTCGAGCAACGCAGCTCGGCGGTCGGCCGGGCGCGAGAACTCGGCCTGCTGTAATCCGCCTTCCCGCCCCAAACCGGACCGGCCAGCCGGCCGGCCGGCCGGGAATCATCTCATCCGAGAACGCCTCCAGTGATCACCTCGGCGAGCCGACGGATGGTGCACCCGGGCGATCGAAGAGAATCCGTGCCGCAGGAGGTTTCCTCGTCGGCGTCTCACCCGGGTGAATTGTGCGCGCGGATGAAGACAGCTCGCCCACTGCGCAGAGATAGTGGTCACTGATAACCGCCTGGATCAACGTCTCGACCAACTGCGCCGCCAACCAAGGCGGTCAGTTCGGCACCGGCCATGCGGTGAAACGACACAGTCAGGACGGGAGACCGCATGTCACACAATGAGGCCACCACCACGTTGACCGGCGGCCGGGCAAGGCTTCGAGCGATTCACATGGCGCCCGTGGCCGCACGATACGGTCTGGTGATAGTCCTGGCCTGGTTCGGCGCCATGAAGTTCACTTACTATGAATCCCACGGCATTTCACATTGGGTGGCCAATAGCCCGCTCCTGAGTTGGGTGTACGAAATCATGTCGATCGACGCCTTTGGTCGCTTGAACGGATCAATAGAATTGATCACCGCAGCATTGCTTGCCGTCAAGCCGTGGTTCCCGAAGGCGTCCGTGGTGGGCGGCCTATTCGCCTCACTGTTCTTCGTGATCACGCTGAGTTTCATGATCACCACCCCCGGAGTCGGCGAGGCGTCTGCTGGCGGCTTTCCCGTTCTGTCCGCCGACGGGGAATTCTTGATGAAGGACATTGCGCTCATCGGCTTGGCGCTCTGGCTGCTTGCGGACTCGATCGACGCCACCCGCGGACAGGCGGAGCCGGTCAAACGGACTGACACATTCTGCGGATGAGGTTGCCGCTCACTCGGTGTTACCGCTGGCGACTGTACCGGTAAAAGCCGAATCCAGGGCGTGATTAACGATGGGTGAGGGTGTCGTATTGACGGGCGCGTGCGCACTAGTGAGCGCCGCGGCGCGCGGGACGCGTCCGACGGGCAGCGCGTCGATCATGGTCACCGCGAAGGTGTTAGCCGAGATCGATCTTCTGATCGCCAAGTGTTGCGTCGATATCATCGGGGCCACCCCCTCCGGCTCCCGGTTCGCTCAACGCAGGTATGAGATGGTCACGGCCCCGATCCGATTGGATACGATCAGCGGTGATCCGACGGTGGTTATCCGCTACACCGGTATCGCCGAACGCACTGAGCTCGCGGTGTCCCTGCGGTTCGAGGCCGAAGACCGATTCACACAGCGCACCTTGACATTTCATCATGATTTCGGAGGGGTCTGCCTCACCGCACAATCACCAGTGGTCACCAGACGAATGCCGCTGCGCCGGTTCCGTTCCGTCTGAACGCATCGCACGAATCACCCGGGCGAGCAGATAGCTGGGTGATGACGATTCACCCCGCGTGCGGACATGCTTATCGAAGAGCAGATGTCGCCGGGTTCATGGCCACACAGCGGGGCGCAGCCTAGGCCCACGTAGGTGGCGACTGGACCGGAAGCATAGCCAAAAACGAGTCGTCCAGCCGCCGCCGGCGGAGCCCGGGAAGGAAACCACCACGTGGGCACAGGTTTTGAGACCAAAGAGACTATCGATCCAGGTGGTTTCTGACATGAAACGTGCCCTGGCCCGATTGGCGTCGTCGACGACTCTTCACCCGGCGAGTTGCATTTCGCGTGCGCAATCGCGTCCCACGAATTCCGGGCCGACCATCTCCGATGAAGACATGGCGTGGCTACTGGCCGATGCGGTGACGTCGGGTCTGACCGGCTACGAACGCACGCTTGTCTTCGTCGAGTTGGGATGCGGGGAAGGCTATCTCGCGATCAAGCGCATCCTCACCACGCTCTTGTCAAACCCGATCCCGTTGCCGGTATCGATATTCTCGAAGCTGGCGGTCTGGCTGAATAGCTACGCCGGCAACCCAGAGGAATCACAACTGCGCATGATGCTTGACGTCATTCGACTGCAGCAGTTCAAGGCGGTTTAGGTGGTGTGCGTCAGAATCGCCTCGAATAATCTCGGGAAGCGTGGCCGGGTGAGCCGGCGGGATGGCTCACCTCACCCACACGAGGCCTTGCGGACCCGATGCATTCGAAAAGTACGACGATGACTGAGGCCTATGTGTTGGGGGGTGTACGGACCCCGTTCACCCGCTATGGCGGCACGCTGTCGGGTATTCGGGCCGACGACCTGCTGGGCATGACGATGAAGGGCGCGTGTGACCGGCTGGGTGTGCCGCTCGATGCCGTCGAGGACATCGTGGCGGGGTGCGTGAACCCGGCTCACGAGGGCATGGGTGACATCGCCCGCTGGGCGGCGTTGGCCGCGGGGTTTCCTGACACCGCGGCCGGGGCCACCGTGAACAGATTTTGCGGATCATCGCTCAGCGCGGCGGTGACGATCAGCCATGCGATCAAGGCCGGCGACCTCGGGCTAGGTATCGCCTGTGGCGTCGAGTCGATGTCGCGGTCGGGGTGGGCGTTGATGAAGGGCGAAGCCGCGTTCAGCCCCCGAGGTCCGGTTGTCATGCTCGACACCATGTGGAGCGGTGCTGGAGGACCGCCCAATGCGGTACTACTGGCCCGCAACGCTTACATCAGCATGATCGAGACCGCGCAAAATGTCGCCGACCGCTACTCGCTGAACCGCGAGGAGATCGACGCCTTTGCGCTGCGATCCCAGCGACGCGCCAAGGCCGCTCGTGATCGAGGTCGACTGGCCAAAGAGATTATGCCCGTAATGATCCCAGCGACAAAGAAGGCGCCCGCCCGCCTAGCAGAACATGACGAGTTCATCCGCGATGACACCACCGCTGAGGTGCTGGCGGCTTTACCGGCCCAGCCCGGAACGACTCAAATGACCGCGGCCAACTCCTCGCCTTTGAGTGATGGCGCCAGTGCCGTCGTCATCGCTTCCGGAGAGCGAGCCAGCGAACTCGGCATCGAGCCGTTAGCCCGAGTGATATCGAGCGCGGTCTATGGCATCGATCCCCTCATTATGGGGGTGGCCCCCGCATGGGCGATTCCGGCCGCGATCCGCCGGGCCGGCCTTGTCCCCGAGCAGATCGACGTGTGGGAGGTGCATGAGGCGTTCAGCGCCCAGGCACTCGGCGTGTTGCGGGAATTACCAAACCAGCTGGACGGTTTCGTGGTTCCCGATGACAAGCTGACACCCAATGGTGGCGCGGTGGCGATCGGACACCCCTTCGGGGCTACCGGAGCTCGCTATCTGCTGACGTTGGCGATCGAATTGGCTGAAAGAGGCGCCCGTTACGGGGTGATTGGGGTCTGCATTGGCTCGGGCCAGGGAGTAGCGGTGGTCTTGGAAAGCGTTGCCGCCGCGGAGTAACAACGCGCGAACGACCGAACGGCCGCGCCCGCCGGTCACCCTCACCCGGGTGAATCGGTGACGAGGGCGATGACATCTCGCCCGGCTCGGCGACACTCTGGTCGATAAAGAGTTGCTGATGCTTCTACGCAGGTCGCGGCTCTCGGGCAAGCCGCCGTGTCTCACCGATGGTTCGCACTGACACCGCGGCCAAACCGCAAGCATGTCGGACGAACAAGAAGGGGCACTAACCGGTGAACCCCAGAACAGCACTACGACTTTGCGATAGAGCGTTGCCGCGCCATCGTCTCACCAGTCGGGTCGCGCGCAATGTCATCGCCATCGAACACTTCGTGGCGGTCCCAGCCGATTGAGTGGGACGAACAGCCGAGTCGGATGCCGATGTGCCTGCGAAGGTTTCGGCGCCGGCGACCGACGATCTACTTATCACCCAAGGAAGGCACCTCGCGATGAGTGCACCAGTACCCCCGGAATATGACCTGGTGGTCGTCGGCGCCGGCTCGGGCGGATACGTCGCTGGCATCCGCGCAGCCCAACTCGGCTTGGCCGTCGCCATCATCGAAGAACGCTACTGGGGCGGGGTCTGCCTCAACACCGGCTGCGTGCCGTCAAAAGCCTTGCTGCGCAACGCCGAGATCGCCTCCATCCTGAAGCACCAGGCAGACGAGTTCGGCATCCGCGGCAACATCCACCTCGACTACGCCCGTGCCGTGTCACGCAGCCGCGAAGTCGCCGACGCCCGGGTGCGTGGCGTGCACTTCCTCATGCGCAAAAACAAGATCACCGAAATCGACGGGCGCGGCCGCTTCACCGGAGCCCACACACTCGACGTCGAGCTGCGTGACGGCGGCACCAGCACCCTCCGCTTTGACAACGCCATCATCGCCACTGGCTCACGAGTGCGGACGCTGCCCGGGATCACCCTGAGCGAGAACATCGTGACCTACGAACAGCAGATCCTCGACGCGACGACACCCGAGTCCATCATCATCATCGGCGCCGGCGGAATCGGCATGGAATTCGCCTACATCCTCGACAGCTACGGCGTCGACGTCCAAATTCTCGAGTACGCTGACCGCGCACTCCCCAACGAAGACACCGACGTCTCCAAGGAACTGACCCGCCAGTACCGACGCCGCGGCATCCCCATCCACACCAATACCCGGGTGGACGCGGTGATCGACCAAGGCGACCGCGTCACCGTCACCCACACCGACGGCAGCGGCCACACCACCTCAGTCGACGCCGCCCGCGCTTTCATCTGCATCGGATTCTGCCCCAACGTCGAAAACCTCGGCCTCGACAGGCTCGGCGTGCACCTCACCACGAGCGGGGCAATCGACATCGACGACTACATGCGCACCTCGGCTCCCCACATCTTCGCGATCGGCGACGTCACCGCCAAAGTGCAACTGGCCCATGTCGCTTCGGCCCAGGGAATCGTCGCCGCCGAGACCATCGCCGGCGCGCCGACCATGCCCTTGGACTACCGCATGATGCCACGAGTGACGTTCTGCCAACCCCAAGTTGCCAGCTTCGGTTACACCGAAGACCAGGCCCGCGCCACCGGCCGCGATATTCGCGTCGCCACGTTTCCCATGCAGGCCAGCGCAAAGGCGCACGGCCTCGGCGAACGGGCCGGCTTCATCAAACTCATCGCCGACGCCGCGCACGGCGAGCTACTCGGAGCCCACCTCGTCGGTGCCGAAGTCAGCGAGCTACTGCCCGAGCTCACCGCAGCCCAGCTCTGGGACCTGACCGCCACCGAGCTGGCCCGCAACGTGCACACCCATCCCACTCTGGATGAGGGACTACAGGAGTGCTTCCATGCGCTCACCGGACACGCCATCAACCTATGAGGCCGACACCGAGTGACGCTCCCACGGCGCGCCGGCCCCGCGGACGACGAACGCCGGTCCGCTCCATCGAGCACCACCGATTGATGCGGGCCGCGGACCGGCTTCGTGATGTCATCGTTGTCGGGTCAGGCCCCGCCGGCTACACCGCGGCGATTTACGCCGCGCCCGCTGGGCTTGGCACCCTCGTCGTGGAGGGCGTAACGCCCGGCGGTGCGCTGATGTCCGCCGGGTTGGTGGAGAACTATCCCGGGATCGGTCCGTCCGTGCGCGGACCCGCGCTGGTGGCTGCGATGCGCGACCAGGCATGGTCACACGTCGGCGCAGATGCGGCAGTGCTCATGATGCGCAGAGTGCAGATCACATTCGTCGCCGCAGGCCTTACACGTAACCGCGCATGCCTCCAGCACCGCTTGGGTGACGGTTGCGTCGTATGCCGTGTGACGAGACAATACGCGGCTCGTAGTCACGCAGATGTCGGCGCAGTCAAGGTTTGTGCGAATGCATTTCGTGAGATGCGCGAGCCGCTCCTCGCTATGGTCGGAGTCCGCGCACGCCGTGCAGGCTTGAGCGCACTCTATGCAGACTTCGATACATCTGATCAGTTTGGCGCTGTCCCGGGATAGGTCGCCAGCATGTTGCTCACGGTGCTCATCGAATCCCTCCTCTTCATCTGTCCTGAACTGCGTCCGTCCGCGACGTCGCCAGCGAAATACGCTGTAGTGAAAAGCGCTTCGATAGATCTCTCTTCGTGAAGCCGGACGTAGCTGTCCGGTTCATCCGGCCGGTTTTCCCTTTACATCCGTCAACAAAATCGAGATTGCGCCCTTGGCTTCGAAGATCGCCAGGTGAATACGATCGGAGCTCTCGTGTCCGTGCTGTCGTAGCACAGCCTCGAGATCGGCAGTGGTCATTCCGCATCGACGAAGGTTGCGTCGGTCGACGTGTCCGTTGCGGATCAGCACTTTGAGAGGCGGATCGATGACACGTCGAATCGCCGGAATGAAGCGCAATCTCGCTAGTACAGCGTGGGCGACGAGAAGACTGATGAGCGCCGAGGTTGCGTTCAGCCACGAGCTATCGCTGGCGGTTGCAGCCCGACCGACGATGGCTCCGGCCGCCACCGCAGCGATCCAGTCGAATGGCGCGAATTCGGCGAGGGTCCGGCGCTCCATGAAACGAAAGAGGATTGCAGCGGTGAGGAATAGCGCCGAGGCTTTGACGGCCGCATCGACCGCGCCGGGCGGGTCACCAATCAGGGAATGAAATATTCGGTCCACCCGTGCCTCCGACCTCGCGACTGAGTGCAGACGTCTACTTCCTGCCCGAGTCGACGATCGCGACGACCTCGATCTCGACACGCTGGCCGGGCAATGCGAGCGCCTCAACGCCTAGCGCGGTCCACAGCGGCATACTCGCGCCGAATCGCTTGCGGAACTGGTTCACCATCACCGCCATATGTTCAGTCCCAATGGAATCAGGGGTCGTGGGGACATGGTAGGAGTGGACGTTCACGACGTCGCGCCAGCTGGCGCCGGCCTCAGCGAGCGTCTTTTCAACGTTGTCGCACGCCCGGACTATCTCCTCCTCCAGGGGTGTGGCCGGCATGGCGAAGTCCGCGTCCCAGCCACCTTGGCCGGAGATCTCGATGCGATCACCGATGCGAAGAGCTTGGCGGTAGTGGTTTCGAGTGCGGGCTATCTCGCCGTACCCGGGGGTGTCGAAGAACTCGAGTTCAGCCATGCTTCGGCCTCTTCTCCTCGTCGATTGTTGCCGCCTAGGTCGTTGCGACCGATCTGCTTGCCCGAACAGGTCGGTCGGTCCGGGGCCCACAACCCGGATCCAACGACAACTATCCGTCGGCGTGGGGTGAGGTGTCCTCATCCGGCTGGGTAATTCACCCGGGTGGAAACCGGCGCATGGCGTGGACGCCGCCGCAGTCGCCCCATCGCATCCACGATGTCGGCGGTACCCACGCGGCGGGCAAGTGCGTCGAGGGACTCCATCAGGGGGCCGGGATCGGGACACGCCAAGACTGGGCACCGCGGAAGTCGAGCCACACTTCGGTGGGCGTTCGCACCAGGCGGGCAAGGACGTCTCCGCAGCATGGACAACGCACCACGATGCCGGGTCCGCGTTGATAGACGTGACATTCGGCGAAGGCCCTGGCGCAACCGCATTTCCCACAAGTCAACGTCGCGGTGGTGACGTCGAATCCCAGTACTTCTGCGAAGACGCCCGCGGCCGCGTTACCGTCGACGTGCGTTGGTTCGGTCACCACTCCTCGCTTCCGGATTGGCTGCTCGGCCCGAACCGCTCGGTCCGGATCGCTGACGGTTGATGCCCCTGCTCGATCAGCATCGCGGTGACCGATTCTACGAATCCCGTTGGACCGCAGACGTATACGCGTGTGCCGACGATGGACGCCCACTCGGATGCCATGTCAGCGATACGGACCCGCCCCGGCGGCCGAGTCGCCTCCGCTGGGGCCACGCGGGTGTAGACCAGCCCAACCTGCAGCCAGCCGCATTCGCGCTCGAGCCGGCTCAGCTCTTGGGCGTAGTACACGTCGCCGGGGCTGCGCACCGAATAGACCAGCCGAAAGTCGGCGCTGCCCGCCACTACCCGCTGTCGAAGCATAGCCATCAACGGCACGATTCCCGATCCGCCGCCGATGAGCAGAACCCGAGCGGCGTCGTCGTCAGGCTGCCAGACGAACCAGCCGCCGATGGGTCCTCGGAGTTCGACCTCGTCTCCGGCGACAAGCCCGACGAGGTAGGGTGAGACTTCCCCATCGGGAATCTGCTGCACGGTGAGCTCGATGCGCTCACCGTCGGGTGGTTTGCTCAGCGAATAGCTGCGTTGCGCGGTGTACCCGTCTGCGGCGGTCAGCTTGAGATCAATGTGCTGCCCCGCCAAGTGGCCGCCCCAGCCCGGCACGGTCAGCTCTATCGTGTGCGCAGACTCCGTCTCGGGCTCAGAGTCCACCACACGCGCGACTCGCCACCGTAACTTCGGTCTCAGGTGACCATCCACAACCGTCGTCAATCCCCGGCGTAGCGTTGTTCTTGCCACGGGTCGCCGTAGTTGTTGTAGCCCAACCCCTCCCAGAATCCCGGTATGTCGCGGTCGCGCAGCTCAATGGATCTCACCCATTTCGCGGACTTCCAGAAGTACAGGTGCGGCACCAACAGTCGTGCCGGCCCGCCGTGCACCGCGCTAAGCGGTGCGCCCTGGTAGACATAGACGATCCAAGCCTTCCCACCGAGAAGGTCGCCCAACGGAAGATTGGTGGTGTATCCGCCGTAGGAACCGACCAGTGCGAATCTGGCGGTGGTGTCGATCGATTCGAAGAGCGTGTCCAGGGAGACGCCTTCCCACTCGGTATCCAGCTTGGACCAGGTGGTAACGCAGTGAATGTCCACGGTGAGCCGCTCACTGGGCAGGAGTTTGAGCTGGGCCCAGGTCCACGAGTGTTCAGCGCCGCGCTCGTCGCGAATGGTGAATCGCCAGTCATCAAGATCGATCCGCGGAGTGGGTCCCGCTTGCAGGACAGGGAAGTCCACGGTCAAATGCTGCCCGGGCGGGAGCTCACGCACCGACTCGCCGCGTCGTCCGCGAAAGCCCTTGTTGACGATGGTCATTGGTGTTCACCACGCTGCTTGCTGAATGTCATTCCGCGCCGGCCGCCTTCGGTAGCTGGACGACTGCGCCGGCCGTGTATTCGGCGTCAGTGCCCGGATCGAATCCCATCGACAACACGGTGCGGGGGAAGAAGACATCGGTGAGGTACGCCAGCGCGACTGCCCAGCGGTTGACGAGCCGGGGAAGCGCATAAAGGTGGTAGGCGCGGGCGACAAACTTCGCGGCATAGCCCGATAGGTGGATGCCCAGCGGGTTGGCGACGGCATAGCGTGGACCCAAGTCGACCACCATGCCCTGATCGCTGTGGCGGTAATCCTTCCGCACACCGTAGCCGAGGCTGGCGGCGACGTTGCGGGCCAACGTCTTACCTTGCCGACTCGCATGCTGGGCGGTGGGCGGGGCGATCTTGCCCGGCTGGGTAAGGTCCGGGACCGCGGCGGCGTCGCCCGCGGCAAAGACCTCGGGATGACCTGGTACCTGCAAGTCGGGCTGCACTTTCAGCCGGCCCCGTTCCGTCTCCAAGCCCAGTGTGGCGATCAGCGGTGACGGGGTCACGCCGGCCACCCACGCCACGGTGTAAGTGTCGATGCGTGAATCATCGCTGAGCACAACATGATCGGCGTGGACCTCCTTGATGGTCGTCCCCAGCCGCACGTCGACCCCGCGAGAGCGCAGCACACGCATCGCCGCGTCGCCGAGCTTCTGCCCCAGCTCGGGCATGACTCGGTCCGCCAAGTCGAGCAGCACAAACCGCACAGAGGCCCGATCGAAACCCATTTGCTTCGCCGCTGCGTCGGCGAGCGCGCGCAGCTGCGCCGTCAATTCGGAACCGGAATACGACGCACCGACAACGACAATCGCGCGGCGCGCTGCGGCGCGTGCCTCGTTTTCGTCGACCTGAGCCAGTTCCAACTGCTCGATCACACGATCACGAAGATACAGCGCCTCGGCCGTCGACTTCAGACCGTGCGCGTATTTGGCCAAACCCGGCGTATCCAAAAGCCGGGTCACCGAGCCCGGTGTTAAGACCAGCCGATCCCACGACAGCGTCCCTCGCCGACCCTCCGGATCGGTGAACGACAGTAGACGCCGATCGAAGTCAACGCTATCGACCAATCCACGCACCGCCCGCACGCCCGTCAGCGTTCCGGCCAGCGGGACACAGACAAACCGGGGGTCCACCAGCCCACCGGCCACATCCGCCAGCAACGGCGTGTACTGCAGATAATCGACCGCCGAAACGATGGTCACCCTCACATCCGAGGCGCGCGCCTTATCAAGCCGTCGGGCCAGTCGCCGCGCGCACTCGAAACCGGCGAAGCCGCTGCCGACGATCACAACCGAGGTGGTCGGTGGCGCCTTCTGCGGTTGACGGCGGGCCGAGACCGGCTTCATATCTCTTCTCCTGTTTGGCATCTGGGTGGCGACGTGGTGTTGACGATCGATCGCACGACGTTGTCGTGCTCCTCGGTGACCACGCGACTGCGGCGCGGTAGACAGCTGTGGAGATATCCAGCACGAGCATCGCCCGACGCCGACGATCTGTCATCACTCCTCAGGCCGATTCACCCGGGTGATAATGCTCAATCCGCAATCCGGCTACACCGAATCGACTGCTCGTGCGGGCTGAGTGACGCGTGCTTCGAGGGAGTGCGAGCGGCGCACCTCGTCGACCTGGTGAATTCGTGCATCAGTCGAGCTCGGAGCGGGCTACGAGCCGGCGGGCCACCTCGGTGATCGAACCGGACAGCGACGGATATACCGCAAGCGTCTGCGCCAAATCATCGACGGTTATGCGGTTTTGAACAGCGATCGCGATCGGTAGTATCAACTCGGAAGCGATCGGCGCGACCACCACGCCGCCGATTATCACGCCGCTGTCCCGTCGGCAAAATAGCTTGACGAATCCCTGATGCAGCTCCGACATTTTCGCCCGCGCATTGGTTTTCAACGGCAGCATAATGATGCGGGCCTGAATGGACTCCTGGTCGATCGCGGCCTGCGAGACACCGACCGCCGCGACCTCCGGGTGGGTGAACACCGTCGCCGCAACGGTACGCAATCGCAGCGGATTTACGGCCTCACCGAGCGCGTGATACATCGCGATGCGGCCCTGCATGGCTGCAACGGAGGCCAACGGCAAAAGACCGGTGCAGTCCCCCGCCGCGTAGATGCCCGCGACCGATGTGCGCGATACACGATCGACTGCAATGTAGTCGCCGGGCCCTGATCCGATGCCCACACGCTGTAGGCCTAGCCGGCCGGTGTTGGGGACTGACCCGAGTGTCATCAACGCGTGGGTGCCTTCGACCGTTCGCCCGTCGGCCATTGTCACGAGCACCCCGCCGTCGGTGCGCCTCACGGATTTTGCCCGGGCGCCCTTGATTACTTCGACGCCACGTTGGGCGAAAGATTCCTCGAGCACCTGTGCGGCGTCGGCGTCCTCGTGCGGCAAAACCCGGTCGCGGCTCGCTACCAGCGTTACCGCCACACCCAACTCGGTGTAGGCATTGGCGAATTCGATACCAGTCACCCCGCAACCCACCACGATAAGGTGGTCGGGCAGCGAGTCCAGGTCATAAAGCTGGCGCCAGGTCAAGATCCGCTCGCCGTCGGGGTGTGCCGACGGCAGGATCCGGGGGCTGGCGCCGGTGGCGATCAACACGACATCGGCATCGCGGACCGTCGTACTGCCGTCACGCGCGGTGACTTTGACGCGGTGGTGTGCCAGATCGGGAGCCGCATCCACCAATTCGCCGCGGCCGGCGATCAACTCAACGTCCATAGCCAGCAGCTGGGCCGTGATATCCACCGATTGCTCAGCGGAGAGCGCCTTGATCCGCTGGTGGACTTCTGCCAAACAAATCTTGGCGTCGTCGACGTGGGCGTCAAAACCCAGCCTGGTCGCCCGCCGCAGTTCGGTGCGCAGCCCCGTCGAGGCGATAAAGGTCTTCGACGGCACGCAGTCACACAACACCGCGGCACCGCCGACCCCGTCGGAATCGACAACGGTGACGCGCGTTACGGCAGGACCTCGTGCCGCCGCTACTAACGCTGCCTCATAACCGGCCGGGCCACCGCCAAGGATCACAATGCGGGTTACCACGGCTCAGATTTCACCCACTGGCCGCACGGTAGGTCATCGGAGACGCCATACCTCACCCGCGCTCCTCGTCGACGACGATATGCATGGCGGCTTCCTCCGCCGAGGCGGCGCCGCCGTCGATGCCGACGTCGTGGGCAAGGTAATCCGCACCCGGATCAGTTGAATCGACGTCGAAGGCGACAAGCCGGCCTGCGCGCACATCGCCGACCTGATCGTCGATGGGCTCGCCGTCGCTGTCGGTGCTATCACCAATCCCGTCGCCATCCCACTGGTCGGTCACGTCGGGCACCTCACGGGCCAGTCGGCGCGCGAGACTCTCATGGGTGCGCGCTTCCGTCGCGGTCAGTCCCCACGCTCGCAGTTCGCGGGGGCGTTCCGGAGGCGAGTAACCTTCGTCGAGGTCGATGCCCGTCTGTTCTGAGTCCAAGCTTTCTTCTGGCTCGAGCAGATGGGCCTGCACATCATCGAATTCAGAAATCCCCACCCGGCACCGTCTCCGTTCCGTAACTGCAAAGGTTTCGACAACAACACACAGCTGCGCAGCCATCGACGTCGTGATCATGGCGGGCAGAAGGGTGAGCTGTCGTCGTCCACCTCGGTCGATCACCCGGGTGATCTGGCGGCCAACTTGACCTGGCAGCGGCGCGGGCGCTCATCCGGATGAAATGTCCCGGCGGGTGATGACGGCTCACCCCGCGGTGATCGATGCTGGCACCAGTTGGCAAGCGCAGGTGCTGTGGAGGTTAGATGCGATGACAGGCGCACGTGCAGCTAGCGGCTCACGCACTTGGTTGGCGCAGTCCGTGAGACGCCGGCCCGTCGAGCAGGACAGGCCTTGCCTCGCGCCCGCGGCCTGCTTGGCTGGTGCTCGCGAGGGCGAGCCACGCTGCACGCCACTACTTTTCGCGGTAGCGGGAGAATAACGTGGGTTACGTACGAGCTGAATCGACGAAGGCGCCAGCCGGCGCGCTGAACGCTCACTTTGAAAGCGCCATCACCCCGCTCCTTGAGCCGCTGTATCGGCGCGCTCTTCGAATGACCTCCAATCGAGTGGATGCGGAGGATCTGGTGCAAGAAACGCTGCTCAACGCGTATGCCGGTCTCGGGTCATTCGAGCCCGGGACGAACCTCAAGGCATGGCTGCGGCAGATCATGACCAACACTCATATCAGCAGTTATCGGCGGCAAAAGCGCCGTCCCGCCCAGCATCCGGCTGGTGAGATCACCGATCAACAGCTCGTGGTCAATGCCCCCTGCACCCATCGGTTCCTACGGTCGGCCGAGGACCAGGCGCTCGAGATGCTGCCAGACCCCTACCTCAAGGCTGCAATGATGCTCTTGCCTGAGCAGTTTCGCATCGCGGTGTATTTCGCCGACATTGCGGGATACACGTATAAAGAGATCGCCGTCCTGACGGACACCGGACCAGGAACCGTAAGTTCCAGGCTCAATCGCGGCCGAAAACAGTTGCGCGATTTGCTATCCAGCTCGCCAACTAATCACGAGGCGCGGGTAGCGAGTTGATGCTGCTCGACCGGTAGATCAGCTGGCCCGATGACCACAACAAGCGCTCAGCACACGGCAAGCGTGGTTAGCGTTGAACCGACCGCGACCAGGACGCAGCGAACTTGGACACCCCGTCGTGTTCCAGGAGAGCGAACACATCGTGCAGGTCGATGCCGAGGGCGGTCAGCCGGTCGAACACCTCCTGGGCCTGCGCCGCCTTGCCGGTCACGATGTCACCGACGACGACGCCGTGATCGGCGACCGCCTCCAGCGTGGGCTCTGGAATCGTGCTGACGGTGTTGGGCGCCACCAGTCCGGTGACGTACATCGTGTCGGGGTAGGCGGGGTTTTTCACTCCGGTGGAGGCCCACAGTGGTCGTTGCAGGCGAGCACCCGCGGCGCGCAACGCCGCGTAGCGCGGCTCGGCTTCGAAGACCTGCTGATAGGCGGCGTAGGCCAATCGGGCGTTGGCGATGCCCGCCTGTCCCCGCAGCGCGAGCGCCTCATCGGTCCCGATTGCCTCGAGTCGCTTGTCGACTTCGGTGTCCACCCGGGATACGAATAATGATGCTACCGAATGGATTTGGGATAGGTCGGCGCCCGCGTGCCGGGCGGTTTCGATGCCGGCCAGATAAGCGTTCATGACCGCCCGGTAGCGTTGGACGGAAAAGATCAGCGTCACGTTGACACAAACACCCTTGGCCAACGCCGCGGTGATTGCGGGCAGACCGGCGGCGGTGGCCGGTATTTTGATTAGCACGTTGGGCCGGTCGACAATCTTGGTCAGCTCGACCGCCTGCGTGACTGTCGCATCGGTGTCGTGCGCGAGCGACGGGTTGACTTCAATGGACACTCTTCCGTCGACGCCGCCGGAACCTTCCCATTGTGGACGCAGGACATCGCAGGCCGCCCGGACGTCGTCGGTGATCGCCGTGCGGACCGCGGTGTCGATGTCCGTGCCGCGGGCCGTCAGCTCGGCGATCTGGCCATCGTAGGCGCGGCCGTTTGCAAGTGCATGCTCAAAGGTGGACGGGTTAGTGGTCACGCCGACAACGCTTCTCGTGTCGATAAGCTGTCGCAGCTTGCCGGATTGCAGCAGACCGCGGGACAAGTCGTCCAGCCAAACCGACACTCCCGCCGCCGACAACGCGGCCAGGTTCGGGTTCTGAGTCATCCCGTCGCCGCCGCTCGCCCATCGCTGGGCCGCGGTAGAACCCACCCCACGGCGCATGCTGTGCCAGAAAGCACCAGCGGCGCGTACGCGCTCAACAGCACCTGCCAATGCGGCGGGGCTGTCGCCCTGTCTTGTGTTACCGAGCCCATGTCGTTGCTAAGCCGGCTTGTCGCGTCCAGCCGCCGCCGCCTTTGCCCCGTCACCGCGGTTGGGTACCGTCCAATCGGGGCGGACGTAGTGGCAGGTGTAGCCCGATGGGTAGCGCTGCAGGTAGTTCTGGTGTTCGGGTTCGGCTTCCCAAAACTCACCGGCCGGGTTCACCTCGGTGACGACTCTGCCGGGCCACCTCCCGGAATCCTCGATGTCGGCGATGGTTCGCGTTGCGATTCGCTTTTGCTCGTCGTCCAGATAGAAAATTGCCGACCGGTAACTGGTTCCGACATCATTGCCCTGACGGTTCTTGGTGGTCGGGTCGTGGATCTGGAAAAAGAATTCCAACAGCGCCCGATAATCGGTCTGGTCTGGGTCGTAGGTGATTTCGACTGCCTCGGCGTGCCCGGGGTGATTGCGGTAGGTGGGGTGTGTGTTGCTGCCACCGGTGTAGCCGACACGGGTGGTCACCACGCCGGGCTGCGCGCGGAAGAGGTCCTCCATGCCCCAAAAGCACCCGCCCGCGAGAATAGCGATCTTGTCGTGCCCGGTCATGATTGTCGCTCGCCGACGCTTTGGGCCTGTTCCGATACGTCGTTCGCGAACAATCGCAGATATCGTCCATAACCCTGGGCTTCCAGGTCATCGCGGTGGATGAATCGCAGCGATGCCGAGTTGATGCAGTAGCGCAGGCCGCCCGCTTCTCGGGGGCCGTCCGTGAATACGTGCCCCAGATGACTGTCGGCATGGGCGGAGCGCACCTCGACCCTTTGCATGAAGTGGCTAACGTCGCGCCTCTCAACCAGGCTGTCCGAGTCGATCGGCCGGGTGAAGCTGGGCCAGCCACTTCCGCTGTCGAATTTGTCCACCGAGGCGAAAAGCGGTTCGCCAGAAACAATGTCGACGTAGATGCCTGGTTCATGGTTGTCGCAGTATTCGCCTGTGAACGGAGGCTCCGTGCCGCTCTCCTGGGTGACGTGGTATTGCTGGGGGCTGAGCGCGTCGACCGCGGCAGGATTCTTGCGGTATTGGTGTGACATCTGGTCTCCTTCGTTCGAGCAGGCTTGTTTAGTTGCGCCCGGCCATGATGCCGCCGTCGACGTTGAGAATCGCACCGGTGACCCAGCTGGCCGCATCAGACAGCAGATACGTCACCGCGTTGGCCACGTCGGCGGGGTTCCCGACTCGTCCCAGCGGATGAAGCGGCGCGAAAGTGGCAAGCGTGGCGTCGATCTCGTCCTTCGGGATGAAGCCCTCGTAGAGCGGGGTCTTGACCACAGCTGGCGCCACCGCGTTGACGCGAATGTTGTGGCCGGCGAGCTCGATGGCCAGGTTGTGGGTGAGCGCATGCAGGCCGGCCTTTTGCATCGAGTAAACCGACGAAGGAGTCAGACCGATCGCCTGGTGTGCCCACATGCTGCCGATGTTGACGATGGACCCGCCCTCCCCCTTGGCGATCATGCCCGCGACAACGGTCTGCGTCAGGAAGAACAGGGCATAGTTGAGCTCCATGTACGAGTCATAGGTCGGCGCGTCATATTCGAGAAACGGCTTGGGGATGAAGAATCCGGCCGCGTTGACGAGCAGCGTCGCATCGCTGTGGTTCTCGGAAAGTGCGCGCTGAACATCGGCGACCGCGGTGCGATCGGTCAGCTCCGAGGTGATCCCCCACGCCTGGCCGCCTTCGCCCGTCAGTTCGGTCACCGTGTCATCCACACGGTCTTTCGACCGTCCGATGATCACCGCGCTACCGCCGTGGCGCATGACGTCAACGGCGACCTGCCGGCCCATACCGGCGCTGCCCCCGACGACGACGACCTTCTTGGAATCGAAGTGCATGGTGAGACCCTTCTGCTAATCGTTCTCGACGGCTCGCCGCTGGGCCATCGCCTTTGCCCGGCAACGCGATTTGTAGCCTTGGCGTCGACGTCCGGCGCCCCGATATCAAAGTCGAACTGCCGTCGAGTCTGCTGCGTCGCGGGGTGAGCCGTCATCACCCCGGCGTCGGTTCACCCGGGTGAGTTGTGCATCCCCGAGGCCAACATCGACTCCGCGGGGACGCTCAGAGGCCGGCCGAGTCTGCTGAGTTATGAACGCGCAGTGGGTAATTCAGCGTGGCCGCAATCACCGAGCGGGTAGGCTTGCCTAGAGTCTTAGCGATGCTCACGACAAGATGCGGAGCAAAGCGATGGCGAATGTCGTTCACCAAGTAGGCCGCCATATCCCCGGCAGTCAATTCCATTGCGGGTGACGCACCATCAATTGCGTCGTGGCGGTACAAGAATGATGGCGCCGGCGAGGTAGTTACTTGATCCCGTGATGTCGAAGCCCTTGAGAAGACAGTGAAGGAGCGTCAAACATGTACGGGCCAGATGAAGAAGTAGTGCTGATCACCGAGGCCGTGGCTTTGCCGGGCAAGGGAGACGACCTGCGACGCGCGTTCGTTGGGTTAATTCCTCCGTCGCTGGCCGAAGGAGCCGTTAGCACCTTTAGGCTGCACGAAGATCGCGATCGGCCCGGGCATTTCACACTTTATCAGCGGTTCCGCAACCAGCACGGGGTCGACCTCCACGTTCAAACCGATCATTTCGCGCTCAGCGTGGAAGCCTTGTCACAGTTTGCTCAGGACGGCGAGGCCCAGACCACCTTCTACCGGGTGGTGAGTGGCTGAGCCTCCAGATGTCGCGACAAAAGCTTGGCCAACTTCCTGCTTAGGTTACATCCAGGCTAGACCGCTTACGGAGCCTGCGCACACGCCGGCTCTGGCAGATCAAGGTCCGCTTTGTTTAGTCGATAGACCTCAAGGGTCAGGTTGTAGTACTTGTCGGTTTCACCGACCCATTCCATGCCCACTCGTCGAGCCGTAGCCACTCCGCGATCATTGCCTGGCCGCACGACTGCGAAAACCTCGCTGACACCGATATTTGTGAATGCTTGATGCGCCACCGCATGACCGGCCTCCGCACCGAAACCGTGCCCCCATAGAGCCGGCGCAACCTGCCAGCCGATCTCGAGATCGGTGCAGCCGGGTGGTAGAGGAAGCAGTGCCACTCCCCCGACTAAGTCGCCGGAGTACCTATCGGTGATCGCCCACCGTCCCACGGGCAGGGCGGATCCGTCGCTCTGCCGGATCCATTCGCCCAAGAGATGACGCATGTGGGCGCGGTCGGCGATCAACGGCAGCGCCGGACACAGCCAACGCGAAACCTCCGGCGCTCCGTATATCCCGTAGGCGGCACGGTCGTCTTCGAATTGCCATGGGCGCAACTGGAGACGGGCCGTCAGGATGCGTCGGGTGTGGGGGTCCCATTCGACGTGACGGTGATCATCCAATGTCGCCTCCTTCAGATCGTGAAAACTCATACTGGAAAAAGTGACCCACTAGGAAAGCAACGCCGGTAAAGAAGGTGACGATCGCGGTCGGCGTGGTACCGACATTGAGTGGTCGCCGAGTTGAGCGGTTGGCCTATGCCTCGGCGACGCGTAGCACAACTTTCCCCTTCTTCCCGCGCTGCTCGGTGCGCGCAAAAGCCTCTTGGAATTGGTTCAGCGCAAAGACCGTGTCGATCTGCGGATGCAGCTCCGGAAGCGCCGCGAGCTGCGCTCCGTTCGGCTCCACAACGAAGTACTGCGCGCCCGGCGTCTCGGCCGCGATCGTCACGATGCGCCCGGCGCGCTCTGCGCTACGAGCAAGCGCCTCACCGCCGGTGGTGTCGAACAGGAGGTCGCAGTCCTCTCCTTCGCCGACCAGAACCGCCCCGAGGTGCCGTGCGAGTTGAGCGGCGATGTGCCCGACGCCGCCGTGCACGCCCGTGATGAGCACGCGCTGCCCGGCCGTGACCTTGCCGTGGACGACCAGCGCCTGAAACGCGGTCAGTCCAGTCATCGGAAGCGCCGCGGCTTGCTCGCGGCTCAATGCGGATGGCTTCGGAGCGAGCAGGGATTTCGGTACCGCGGCCCACTCGGCGGCGACGCCGTCGTGGTCGAACGGTGTCAGCGCGATGACCTCCTCGCCGGTCGATTCGACGACACCGCACAGCTCATATGAGGGGATCGCCGGCAACCGATCGGTCGGCCAGGCCAACTCACCCCGTGTGATCGCCGCGGCATGGACCCGCACAAGCGCCTCGTCCGGCCCGGGCTCGGGTTGGGCAATCTCTTCTAGTCGTAGTCCGTCCGCGTACAGACGTATCGCCCTCATGAAATTCTCCTTCGTATGATTTGTGATTACACAACGAATAGTGCTGACAGCACTTAGCTTTTCGGGTTCAGCTCCAGTGTCGGGGTTTCTAGAGCATCACCACAACCTGCAGAATGTCGGAGACGAACACGATCGACCGGTCGCAGGTCGGGCATCGAGCGATGCGGCGGGAAAGCCACCGCACCGGCGCCGCCGGCCGTAACTCGCGCACCGTGCACTCGGCCGTGTATTCCAACGCGTCGAGATGGCCCTCGCACACGAAGCCGCACGCATTGCCGGCCTCGTCACAGTCAAAGCGCTTGCAGTGACCGACCATGTGGAATTCGATATAGGCCTCCGCCGGTTGTTTGCACCGAAATCCGTTGTCCAAGAATGCGATCTGACATTGAGGGGCGAAATCAAGATGTTCGATGCCACGGGGAGCCACTGCCGGGTTACCCACCAGCGGGGTGCCGCTTGGGCTGGCAACTGCACCATCGACCGCGCCGCGCGGACGCTCATTCCGTCCAATCTGAACCGGCGAACTCGTGTTCGCGGCATCAATCGGTTGGCGGTCGAACCTCGCCGCGCGGACGCAGTGGACTGACGTCGGCGGACATCCGCCGTAGCCGTTGGGCATCGGCGTTACCCTCTGAGCGTCAAAGTCGATGGGCACGTCGTGGTACTCCTGTGATTCTGCGTCGAGACCCCGTTAGGCGGTCCGCTCATCAGTGAGCTTGACGCGCGCCGGGGTGAATAGTCATCACCCCGACCGATCATTCACCCGGGTGAGTGACACAAGCGCACATTGGGTGGGCCAACGTTATGGAGTAACCGGCGTGCGGTCCCGGGAAGACACCAATTCGCGGGCTCGCGACCTTAGTGATCTCGGTTACGGTTGGGTGATATGTCGCTTCGAACGGGTATGCGTGGGCGAACCCATCGCTATCACGATCGGAGCGCGCCGATGGCTACCACGGTCAAACCCCGTACGGCCAGGCTCGCGCTGGTCGCCGTGGCCGCGGTGATCCTCGGGTTCGTCGCCATGTGTCATTCGAGTGACACCGACACCGGCAATGCCGCCAAGCCGACGGTGCCGGCGGCGGCCGCACCCAGCCCACCGCCCAGCGCGTCCTCGTGGTCGTCGTCGCGCATGGCGATCTCCTCGAGCACCACGTCACGTTCCAGCTCGACGTCC
>NZ_LZJB01000522.1:0-22478 GCF_001666895.1 Mycobacterium sp. E3298 | reverse complement strand
GGCGACGCAGACGCGCTGGCGTGTGCGATCGACGACGACACGGTCGCCGTGCTGCTGGAACCGATTCAGGGCGAGGCGGGCATCGTCGTTCCGCCCGACGACTACCTGCCCGCCGTTCGCGCCGTGTGCAGCGAGCGCAACGTGTTGATGATCGCCGACGAGATCCAGTCCGGCCTGGCGCGTACAGGCCACACATTCGCCTGCGACCACTGGGGCGTGGTGCCGGACGTCTACCTGCTCGGTAAGGCGCTGGGCGGCGGCGTGGTCCCCCTGTCGGCGGTGGTCGCCGACCGCGAGATCCTGGGCGTGCTGCATCCCGGTGAACACGGCTCCACCTTCGGCGGTAACCCGTTTGCCGCCGCCATCGGCACCACCGTGGTGTCCATCCTGCGGCGCGGAGAATTCCAGGCCCGTTCGGCGGTTTTGGGGGCACACCTGCACGCGCGTCTGCGCGCACTGCTGGGTCACGGCGTGCTGGAGGTGCGCGGGCTGGGGTTGTGGGCCGGGGTCGACGTCGACCCGCGGCTCGGGACGGGCAAGCAGATCAGCCTTCGACTGGCCGACCGGGGCGTGTTGGTGAAGGACACGCACGGCTCGACGTTGCGGTTCGCGCCACCTTTGGTGATCGGCGAGCAGGAGATCGACTGGGCGATCGAGCAGTTCGCTTCTGTGCTGCGGGAGGCTGGCCCATAATCAGCTGATCGAGCAAGGAGGGGTAATTGCAACCCACGTCGATCAGTCTGAAGGAGCAGATGCTGCGGCGCCGACCGGTTGTCGGCACGCCCGTCGCGTACGGGGCCGCGGACCACCTCAAGCGGAGCATCGGCACTTTCCAGCTGACCATGTTCGGGGTCGGCTCGACGGTCGGGACGGGCATCTTCTTCGTCATGTCCCAGGCCGTGCCCGAAGCCGGCCCCGCAGTGATCCTCTCCTTCCTCATCGCCGGGGTCGCGGCCGGACTCGCGGCGATCTGCTACGCCGAATTGGCTTCGGCCGTGCCGGTTTCCGGGTCGTCGTACTCGTACGCGTACACCACCCTGGGCGAGGTGGTGGCGATGGGGGTGGCGGCCTGTCTGCTGCTCGAATACGGAGTCTCGACCGCCGCCGTCGCGGTCAACTGGAGCGGCTACCTCAACAAGCTGCTCGGCAACGTCTTCGGCTTCCAGTTGCCGCACGCGCTGTCGGCCGCGCCGTGGGATGCCAGGCCGGGCTACGTGAACGTGCCCGCGATCATCTTGATCGCGATGTGCGCGTTGCTGCTCATCCGAGGCGCCAGCGAATCGGCCAGGGTCAACACGATCATGGTGCTCGTCAAGCTGGGCGTGCTGATCATCTTCGTGATCGTGGCGTTCACGGCGTTCGACGCGCACCATTTCCACGACTTCGCGCCCTTCGGCGTTGCGGGAATCGGCTCGGCCGCCGGCACCATCTTTTTCTCCTATATCGGGCTTGACGCCGTGTCCACCGCGGGTGACGAGGTGAAGGACCCGCAAAAGACCATGCCGCGCGCGCTGATTGCGGCTCTGGTGACCGTGACGAGCGTGTACGTGTTGGTCGCGGTGGCCGCGCTGGGGACCCAGCGCTGGCAGGACTTCGCCGGGCAGCAGGAGGCCGGGCTGGCCACCATCCTCGACAACGTCACGGGCGGCAGCTGGGCCGGCACCATCCTGGCTGCGGGCGCGGTGATTTCGATCTTCTCCGTCACCCTGGTCACCATGTACGGGCAGACGCGGATCCTGTTCGCGATGGGCCGCGACGGCCTGCTGCCCACCCGATTCGCGCGGGTGAACACGCGCACGATGACGCCGGTGGGCAACACGGTGATCGTCGGCGTCGCGGCCTCCGCCCTGGCCGCCTTCATACCGCTGGACAAGCTCGCGGACATGGTGTCCATCGGGACGCTCACCGCGTTCGTCGTCGTCTCCGCCGGAGTGATCATCTTGCGCGTGCGCGAGCCCGACCTGCCGCGCGGCTTCAAGGTGCCCGGTTATCCTGTCACGCCCGTCCTTTCGGTGTTGGCGTGCGGATACATCCTCGCGAGCCTGCATTGGTACACCTGGATTGCCTTCGGTGGCTGGATCGCGCTCGCGTTAGTCTTCTACTTCGTGTGGGGCCGCCATCACAGCGCGCTCAACGCCGAAACGCTCGAGCGGGACGCGCTGTGACCGTCGTCGTGGGCTACCGGGCCGGCAAGGTCGGGCTCTCCGGGCTGCATCTGGGCGTGCGCATCGCGCGGACCCGCGGCACCTCGCTCACCGTGGCGACCATCGTGCCCAAGCCGTGGCTGACACCCTCGCGCGCCCGCGTCGACGCCGAGTACGAACTATGGGCCGACACCATGGCCGCGGAGTCGGCGAAGGAGGCCGCCCGGTTCATGGAAACGGTGGGCGACGGGATAGACGTCACGTACCTGCACCGCGCGCACGGATCGGTATCCGGGGGACTCCTCGAAATAGTCCACGAGGTGGACGCCGACGTGCTCGTGCTGGGGTCGTTGCCCAGCGGCGGGCGTGGGCAAGTGCTGATCGGCTCGACCGCCGACTGGCTGCTGCACGCCTCGCCCGTGCCGGTGGCGATCAGCCCGCGCAATTACCGCTCGCACCAAGGCACGTTGACCCGGCTCAGCTGTGCCTATTCGGCCACCCCCGACTCGGTCGACGTGGTGAAGCGCTGCTATGACTTCGGACAGCGATTCGGCGTGCCGGTGCGAGTGATCACCTTCGCCGTTCGCGGCAAGACGATGTATCCCCCGGAGGTCGGGCTCGAGGTCGAGGATCAGGTGCTGGCGGCCTGGGCCGCCCAGGTGCGCGACATCCTCGAGGAACTCAAGACCGACCAGATCGTGAGCGAAGACGTTGCGCTGCAGGTGGTTACCGGACGCAGCTGGAAAGAGGCACTGGCGAAGGCGGATTGGCAGGAGGGCGAGATACTCGCGCTGGGCACCCGGCCGCGCGGTGACATCCGGCGGGTCTTCCTCGGTTCGCGCAGCGCCAAGATCATCCGGGAGAGCCCAGTGCCGGTGCTGGTGCTGCCCGGCTAGCGCTGCGCCGCGGCGTTGGCGGCCGCTTGGGCCTTGCCCAGGGTGGTCGCGACATCGCCCCGGCCCAGGAACATTTCATCGAAGTACGGCCGCAGGGCGTCGTTGCCGGCCGCGAAGCCCGCACCGCCGGGTGCCGCGATGCGCGGCCCGTTGAGCACGGCGAAGAAGGGCGTGACGTCGACGCCCCGGGCGGCCCAGTAGTCGAAGTAAACCGGTTGGGCCAACAGGACCGCCGGGATGGCCGCGCCCTCGCGCCCGAGGAACTCGTTGCCCTCCTTGCTGCCCATCCAGGTCAGGACCTGACGCACCGCTTCGGGATGTTTCGTCGCGGCATTGCCCGCCGCCGCAATGCCATTGGTGACGCTCACCCGGCCCACCGGGCCGGCCGGCATCATCGTCACGCCCCAGCGGAAGCGGGCATCGCGGGCCACCGGCGCCAGGTTGTAGGTGCCGGATTGGAAGAGCGCCATCCTGCCGGCTAGGAACTGGTTGCGGGAGAAGTCCCCGTTGTCGTTGGTGTCCGAGGCGGGCGGCGCGACGTGGTCGTCGTTGATCAGGCCAACCAGGTAACGGAAGGCCTGCACCGCACCCGGATTGTCGAACGCGAACTGGTCGCCGCGCTGGAAAACGCCGCCGGCCGAACCGATGTAGTTGAGGTAGATGCCCTGCGGGTCGTTGGCGGCGTTGTAGCCCCACTGCCGAACCCGTCGGGCGTCGAAACCGGCTGTGTTTCCGGCGTGTCCGTCCGCGTCCACCGTGAGCCGGGCCAGCATGGGCCGCAACGTGTCACCGCCGTCAGCGCTCCACCGCAAACCGCTCAGCTGGGCCGGTTCGACACCGGCCGCGGCGAGCAGGTCCGCGTTGTAGTACAGCGCGATCCCCGCATCGGTCAGCTGCGGCACACCCCACAGCACGCCGCCGCGGGTGAATTGGTCGACGACCGCCGAATCCCACGCCGAGGCGGACCCTGGCTTGAGGGCGGCGCCGATGTTCATCAGCCGGCCGCTGTCGGCGTAGGCGGCCAGGTAAGCGTTGGAGAGCCAGAAGATGTCGTCGGCGCTACCGCCGGCGACATCGGTGCGCAGCGTGTCGAAGTACGTCGAATACGACACCACGCTGGTGTGCACCACGATGTCGGGATGCGCGCGGTTGAACGCCGCGAAGGACTGCCGGTAGGCCGCGGCGATCTGGTCGGCCCAGACCCGCATCGTCACGACGACCTTGCCGCCCGGGGGCTGACCGGAGTAGTCGAGCAACACCGCGGTCGCGCCCAACAGAACAGCCACCAGCGCAAGCGCCCCGGCCATCAGCGTCGACACGCGAGGCCGGCTCATGATGTGCGCCCAGATTGCCGTGGTGGTCGTAAGGCGCCGAAAATCACAGCCCTGACCGCAATCTCGATGCGCGGCCTGGTCATTTGAGCCCCGAGACGACGATCGAAGCGACGATGTGACGCTGGAAGACCACGAACAGCGCGATCAACGGGACGATGGCGACGGTCGTCGCCGCCATCACCAACGTCCACTGGGCGTTGAACCGCGACTGCAAGTCGGCCGTCGCCACCGTGAGCACCCGCCACTTGTGGCCGCTGGTGATCACCAGCGGCCACATGAAGTTATTCCACTGCGAAACCACCGTGATCAACGTCAGAGCAGCCAGGACCGGCCGGCTGGACGGGATGACCACGTGCACGATGACGTCCAACGTGTTGGCGCCGTCCAGGTGGGCGGCGTTGACCAAGTCGTTCGGGATGATGCGAAAGTGCTCGCGTAGCAGGAAGATCGCGTACGGCGAGCCGAACATGAAGGGCAGCACCAACGCCCAGAACGTGTTCCGCAGGCCGAGCTGGGCCATCATCAGATACAGCGGCACCACCGTCACCGTCCCCGGCACCATCAACGTCGCGATGTACACCCAGAACAGCGCGTCGCGCCCGGGAAAGTCCAACCGCGCGAACGCGTATCCCGCCAGCACCGAAAAGGTCATCTGGCCCAGCAGGATCACGGCGGTCATCAACGCGGTCACGGCGGCCGCCCGGCCGAATCCGGCTCCACCCAGGTCGGCGTAGTTGGCGAGGGTGAACGGCCGCGGCAGCTGCAGGGGCGTGCCCGTGGCGAACTGGTGCGCCGAAGTGAACGAGGTGAGCAGGCCAAGAGCGAACGGCGCCAAGGTGATCAGCGCGCCGAGGATGAGCCCGGCGTAGATGACGAGCCGACTAGGTGAGGTCATAGCTGATCCGCCGCCGGAAATACAGGTGTTGCACCATGGTGACGCCGATCAGGATGACGAACAACACCACCGCCATCACCGCCGCGCGCCCGATGGCCGCGGAGCCGAACGCCTCGGCGTAGATGCGGTGGGCCACCAGGTCGGTGCTGCCGCCGGGTCCGCCGCCGGTCAGCGCGTAGACCATGTCGAAAACCTGTGCGGTACTGACGATCCCCGTTACGAGGACGAAGAACGTGGTCGGCCGCAGCATGGGCAGGGTGATGCGCCAGAACCGTTGCCAGGCGGTCGCGCCGTCGGTGCGCGCGGCCGCGTGGATGTCGTCGGGGATGGCCAGCAAGCCCGCCAGGAACGACAGCGAGACGTAACCGACGTTCGTCCATACGACGACGGCCGAGACGAGCGGCAGCGCGAAGCTGGGGTCCGACAGCCACTCGATGCTGTGGCCCAGCAGGGTGCTGACGGCGCCGTCGGTGGGAGCAAGAATCCAGCGCCACAGCACCGCGATCGCCAGCGGGGCGCAGATCCACGGCAACACGTAGAGGGTGCGGAACAGGCCGGTGCCGGGAAGCTGGCGGGCCAACATCGACGCGGCCAGCAGACCCAGCACCGTTTGCGCCGGAACCACGATCGCCACGAAGAGGGCGGTGACGATCAGCGAGTTGGCGAAGGTGCGATCGGTCAGCACCGACCGCCAGTTCGACAGGCCTACATAGTGCAGCGGCCCGAGCAGGTCCCATCGGTACAGGCTCAACCAGATCACCACGAGGATGGGCAGCAGCAAGAAGGCGAGCACACCGAACAGGCTGGGCGCCAGCAGGGCATAGCCCAGCGCGGTGGAGCGAGGCTGTGTCCTCCGGACGCCGCTGGCCATGGAGGTAATTAAAGCGGGCGGCGCCCGGGTTTGGGGTGAACGGCCGTTACGGTGGAACGGTGACACCGAACCGGGGGATCGATGCCGACTTCCTCAACCTGCCCCGCCATGAGCTGGCCGATGCCGCGCTGTCATCGGCCACCGCGGCCGGTGCCAGCTACGCCGACCTGCGGGTTCACCGCATCGTGTCCGAGATCATCCAGCTGCGCGATGGTGAGCTGGAGACGGCGGTCGTCAACCGCGAGCTCGGGTTGGCCGTGCGGGTGATCGTCGACGGCACGTGGGGATTCGCCTCGCACGCGGAGCTGGCGCCGTCGGTCGCGGCCGAGACCGCGCGGCACGCCGTGCAGGTGGCCACCACCCTGGCGACGCTGAACCGTGAGCGCGTCGAGCTGGCGCCTGAACCGGTGTACGCCGACGCCACCTGGGTTTCGAATTACCGGACCGACCCGTTCAGCATCCCGGTGGCCGACAAGATCGACGTGTTGGAGGACTACTCCGGCCGGCTGCTCAGTGCCGATGGTGTCGACCACGTGTCGGCCATCCTCACGGCCGTCAAGGAACAGTCGTTTTACGCCGACACGTTCGGGTCGTCGATCACCCAGCAGCGGGTGCGGGTGCAGCCCTCGCTGGAGGCGGTGACCGTCGACGCGGCGGCCGGCAGCTTCGACTCGATGCGCACGCTGGCGCCGCCGACCGGGCGCGGCTGGGAAGTGCTGGCCGGCGACGAGGTGTGGAACTGGACGGACGAGCTGGCGCAATTGCCGTCGCTGCTCGCCGAGAAGGTCAAGGCGCCCAGCGTGATCGCGGGGCGCACGGACCTGGTGATCGACCCGTCCAACCTATGGCTGACGATCCACGAATCCATCGGGCACGCAACCGAATACGACCGGGCCATCGGCTACGAGGCCGCCTACGCCGGAACGTCGTTCGCCACGCCCGACAAACTCGGCACCATGCGGTACGGCTCACCGGTGATGAACGTGACCGCCGACCGCACCGTCGACCACGGCCTGGCGACCATCGGTTACGACGACGAAGGCGTGGCGGCGCAAAGCTGGGATCTGGTGCGTGACGGCATCTTTGTCGGCTATCAGCTCGATCGGGTGTTCGCTCCGCGGCTCGGACAACCGCGGTCCAACGGCTGCTCGTATGCCGATTCGCCGCATCATGTGCCGATCCAACGGATGGCCAACGTGTCGCTGCAGCCGGCGCGCGAGGACGTCAGCACCGCCGACCTCATCAGCCGTGTGCAGGACGGCATCTACATCATCGGCGACAAGTCGTGGTCAATCGACATGCAGCGCTACAACTTTCAGTTCACCGGCCAGCGGTTCTTCCGCATCCGCGACGGCCGCCTGGACGGCCAGCTGCGCGACGTGGCCTATCAGGCCACCACCACCGATTTCTGGAACTCGATGGAAGCCGTGGGCGGCCCGTCGACGTGGCGGCTCGGCGGCGCATTCAACTGTGGGAAGGCCCAGCCCGGTCAGGTCGCCCCGGTCAGCCACGGCTGTCCGTCGGCGCTGTTCCGCGGCGTCAACGTGCTCAACACCCGGACCGAGGGCGGCCGATGATCCGCGCCGGCGACGATGCAGAACGAAGCGATGCTGAGGAGCGGCGCCGATGATCAGCGCGCAGCATGTCGTCAACCTCGTCCTCGAGGAGGCCGCCAAGCTCGGCGGCGCGAGCGAGACCATGGTGCTCGTCACCGACAAGGTGGAGGCCACGTTGCGATGGGCCGGCAACTCGATGACCACCAACGGGGTTGCTGTCAACCGCAGCATCACGGTGATCTCGATTGTCCGCCAAGGATCCGGCGCGCGCATCGGCACGATGGTGTCGGCCGAGGTCGATCCCCGGGTGATCCCCGAGCTGGTGGCGGCGTCGCAGGAGGCGGCCCGCTCGGCGCCCGAAGCCGGCGATGCCGCGCCGCTGCTGGCCGACACAGGGGTGCCCGCCGATTGGAACGCGCCGGTGCCCGGCACCGGGCCCCTGGTGTTCGCCGATGTCGCCGACTCGTTGAGTCGCGGATTCGAAGGCGCCGACCGGCTGTACGGCTTTGCGCACCACAGCGTTTCGACGACGTTCCTCGCGTCGTCGACGGGGGTGCGCCGACGCTACACCCAGCCCGCCGGGGCGGTGGAGATCAACGGCAAACGCGGCGAGGCAAGCGCCTGGGCGGGTATCGGCACGCCCGACTTCGTCGAAGTGCCAATGGATTCGCTGCTCGAGGAGCTGTCGATGCGCCTCGGTTGGGCCGAGCGCACCGTGGAGCTGCCCGCGGGCCGGTACGAGACGATCATGCCGCCGTCCACGGTCGCCGACATGATGCTTTACCTGGCGTGGTCGATGGCCGGCCGCGGTGCGCGAGAGGGCCGCACCGCCTTTTCGGCGCCCGGCGGCGGGACGCGGGTGGGGGAGCGGCTCACCGAGTTGCCGCTGACGCTGTTCTCCGATCCGATGGCGCCGGGGCTGGCGTGCACACCGTTCGTCGCGGTGAGCAGCTCGTCGGAGACGATGTCGGTGTTCGACAACGGCATGGAGATCGGCCAGGTGGATTGGATCCGCGACGGCGTGGTCAACGCGCTGGCCTACCCACGCGCGACGGCCGCCAAATTCGACGCCGAGGTCGCGGTCGCCGCCGACAACCTGGTGATGACGGGCGGGTCGGCCGAGTTGGCCGACATGATCGCGGCCACCGAACGCGGACTGCTGCTGACCACGCTGTGGTACATCCGCGAGGTCGACCCCACCACGCTCTTGCTCACCGGGCTGACCCGCGACGGTGTCTACCTGATCGAGGACGGCGAGGTGACCGCGGCGGTCAACAACTTCCGCTTCAACGAGAGTCCCCTGGACCTGCTGCGGCGGGCCACCGAGGCCGGGACGAGTGAGAAGACCCTGCCCCGGGAGTGGGCGGACTGGGCCACCCGGGCGGCCATGCCGTCGCTGCGGATCCCGGACTTCCATATGTCGTCGGTGAGCCAGGCCCAGTAGGCGATTGCCGCTCGGCCGGCGGCGTTCTAGCGTGTGACGAATGGCGGCTCCGGTTTCGGTCCAAACAGATCAGTTGGCGCGGTTGGTGGCCCTGTTTCCGGGCTCCCCGCCGGAGGCGCGCATCGCGGCGCTGATTCGGCGGGTCTGTGCCCAGACGTTGTCACTGCCGCCGCTGCCGGCGCCCGTCGAGGCCGGCGCGCCCGAATCGCAGACCGAGGTCGTCGTCGCCGAGTTCGCCGAGCAGTTCAGCGCCGACGTCTCCGCGATCACCGGCGAGCAGCGGTCCCGGCTGGTGAAGCAGTTGGGCGACGGCGCCTTTGGCGTGGTGGTGTCTATGTATATCGCCGACTTCGTCCCGCGAGTGCGGGCGGGGCTGGAGGCTCTCGGCGTCGGCTCGGAGTACTTGGGCTGGGTGAACGGCAGCGTCGCGTGGGATCACACCACGAATCCGGCGAATCTGGTGTTCAACGATTTCTTGCCCGCGGTGGCCCGGATGCGCGCGCTCGACCCGGTCACCTCCGAGATGGTCCGGCTGCGCGGGGCAGCTCAGCACAACTGTCGGTTGTGCAAGTCGCTGCGTGAGGGCACGGCGCTGGACGCCGGCGGTTCGGAGACGCTCTACGACGAGATCGGTCGCTTCGAAGCCTCGCGGTTGCTCGACGACCGCGTCAAAGCAGCGCTGCGCTACACCGATGCGTTAATTTGGACCCCTGCGCACCTCGCCGTCGACGATGCCGCCGAGGTGCGCTCCCGGTTCTCGGATGCCGAGGCCGTCGAGCTCACCTTTGACATCATGCGGAATGCAAGCAATAAGGTCGCCGTCGCTTTGGGCGCCGATGCGCCCCGCGTCGAGCAGGGTACCGAGCGTTATCTGCTCGGGACCGACGGGCAGACCGTATTCAGCTGACTCCCGCCTGGGCTGCCACGGTCGACCGCCGCCCAGCCGCCAGGTGCGTAATCGCAGCTCAAAAAGCTTTTGGCTTGCGCATGCCGCCTCGGCTGGCGTGGATCGGACGACGGACGCAGGCCCGGTGCGAAGTAGCGAATGTTAACCATCCGTACACGGCCGCGCAAACAAAAGTTCTCCACTCGGGCCGCTGCTACTGGCTAAATTTATGTCCCGACACCAAAACTCATATGTGAACTCATATGTGCTGGTGATCTCAGATGGCAGCGCCGCCTGAGTTGACGACTATCGACCGCGTGACTGCAAGCCGTGGCCCGTTATCTCGGTTAGCAGTCACCACACGAAGGCTTGGTTGCGTCGGAGGGCGAGATCGCTCCCACGCAGAGGGAGGTCCGGAATGACAACCACCCGTTCGCGGTCGCGCATGCGAGCGTCATCGGTCTGGGCTGCCGGCGTCACGCTGGGGGCCTCGATGCTTGGCGGGGCTGTGCTGTCGGCACCGCAAGCGTCGGCGTCCTGCAATCTGAGTCCGAAGGACGACCAGTACATCCAGTTGCTCGCTCAGAACAAGATGGTGCACAACGCCGACTTCAGTGACTGCACCGAGGCCGCCGAAGGGCGGTGGTTCGCCGACCAGGTGCGCAACCACCCCAATCCCTTTGGGGAGGCGCAAGAGTTGGTCAACATGATCACGAACACGACCTCGATGAACCAAGCGCAGGCCGAGTGGGAGGTCGAGTCGGCCATCTACGTTTATGCACCCGACATGATCCCCAAGATCAAGGATCAGGCCGCGCACGCGGACTGGCCCAAAGAGTAGCGCCCCGGGCTTCACCAGCTAACTCAATTTAAAATCACCGACACCGCCCGTATCGGTGAGTTACGCACTGCATGTGATTGCCGATCGGCGGTAGTCATCGATCGCACGAGCGTTCTCCGCCGCGCAAAACCTTCAGCTCACCGAGGTTTTGGCTAACTGCTGTTCATTGATTGTTCGACGAACGCGTCGTTTGCCGCGTTTGGCGACGGTGGTACCCGACGTTTAGCGCGAAAGGACAGTTAGCAAATTCTACGAAGAGGGGGTCCGGAGAAGTGAGGATGACACGATCGCGCGAGCAGGTGTTGGCGGCGGGGGCCGCCGGGGTTGCGCTGGGAGCAGCGATGTTCGGTGGTGCTGTGCTAGGAGCGCCGCACGCGTCGGCGTCGTGCAACATGTCCCCGGCCGACGACCAGTACATCAAGCTGCTGGCGCAGAACAAGATGGTGCACAACGCCGACTTCAACGATTGCAGCGAGGCGGCAGAGGGACGTTGGTTCGCGAGCCAGGTACGGGCCAACCCCAACCAGTTCGGCGAGGCCCAGGAGCTGGTCAACATGATCACCAGGACCACGCCGATGAGCCAGAAGCAGGCCGAGTGGGAGGTCGAGTCCGCTATCTACGTCTACGCGCCGGACTTGATCCCGAGGCTCAAGGATCAGGCCGCGCGGCAAGCGCCCGGCCAGCCGGCGCCGATGTGATGCCCCGTCGAGCCCGCCGCCTTTTTCGAGGGCGGCGGGCTTCGAGCATGCCCGGCGGACGACGACCCCGCGTTGGGCTACGGTTTCCTACGGAACATCGCTAGGGGCGGTAGCTCAGTTGGTTAGAGCCGCGGACTCATAATCCGTTGGTCGCGGGTTCGAGCCCCGCCCGCCCTACTTCAGAGGTGTGATCGCGGACAGACCCCTGGCGAATGGGCGCTATCGTCTGCGGGTGACCATATCGACTCCGGTAAGCGCAGCGGTCGTGACATTGCTCGCGATGACGGCTGGGCTAACGGCGCCGGTCGGCGCCGCCGACCCGACACCCCAGCAGTCGCCGTTCCCGACAGGGAAGGCCGGCACCAGCATCCACGTCACGGAATACAGCGCCGCGACCGCCGACGTCACGCTCAACAACGCGACCTGGGTCTCGTCCGGCTGCACCGTTAGCGGAGGCGGCTGTACCGTCATCGAGCTCACCATCGTCGGCAAGTCCGACACACCGTTCAGCTACGGCGAGACCTACGTGACCGCCGCGTCTTCGCCATGGCGGCAAGACCCCTACCGCGACACCGAGGGCGGCTCATCCGGGGTTGACTATCAGAAGATCAACAAGACGCCGCCCCTGCGCTCGGGCAGTGTCGCCAACGGCCAGACCGCCCACGGATACATCGCCTACGACGGCAATGTCAAGCAGGGCGACGTCTACATCGAGTTCAATGACCCCAACGCTCCGGCGGCGCCCACCCCATTAGCGGGTTGGAAAGTGCACACCTAGCGGTTGCGGCCCGGCGGCAGTTGCAGCGGCGTCTCGCCGATGTCGAGGATAGAATTCCGGCGTCGGAGGTCCAGGCGGCCCCGATCGTGAAAGTCGGTGGTGCGGTGATCGAGTCGGGTAGCGACCGCGCGCTGGAGGTCATGCGTTCCGACGAGGAGGCGGCCAGGGGTTATCGGGAGTGGCTGGCTGCAGCGGAGCGGGCCGGTCAAAGAGTGCTGCGGCAGCCGGACGGTACCTATGTGTTGTGGCGGCGCGACGACGTCCTCGCGGCCATACGCGACGGCGAGGTATTCGCCAGCCGCCAGGGCGAGCTGATGCCCGGCAATCCGCCGTTCGGTCCGTACCGGAAGATCATGGTCGAGCAGTTGTTCACGCCCGGCAATTCGCGCGACATGCTCAGGCCCGTGCGGGTGATCGTGGAACGATGCGTCGACGCCGTCGCGGCGCAGCTGGACCGCTGCGACGGGGCGGGTGTCGCCGAGGTTGTCTGGCGCGCGGCATTCGTCACGGTCTGCGGGCTGCCGACCGACCTCGCCCCGGACGCGGTCAACGCGGAGCTGGTGGCCAAGATCCGCCGAGCGCCGCAGGGCGGCCCCGATGTGCTCAGCCTCCTGGCCACCGAACCGCTTTCCGACGATGAAGTGCTGGGGCTGATGGCCTCGGTGGGCCGCGGCCTCATCTTCGCGTCGTTCGCTATCCGGGCCGGACTGGCGGTACTGGCGCGCCAGCCGATGCTGCAGCAGGAACTACGCGAACATCCGGACCGGCAACGCCGGTTCATCGAGGAGCTGCTGCGGTTGGACGGCGGGGCGAAGACCGTTTCCCGCATCACGAGCCGCAGCGTGACAGTCGGCGAAACGACGATCCCGGCCGGGTCTCGCGTCGAGTTGTATGTCGGATTCGTTCACCGCGACGAGGCTGACGAGATGTCCGGCCAGGACATCAAACTCGATGGCCCGCAGAGAAATTGGAGCTTTGGGGGAGGCCCGCACCGGTGCCCGGCGTCGCATCTCGCCCGCGACCTGCTGAGCGTTTTCTTCGAAGTATGGCTCGCCAAGATCCCGTTTTTCGGGTTCGACTGGGACAGCGGCGATGTGCCCAAGGCGTGGTATCCCAAGCCCTACAGCCCGTCGCCGAGTGAGGTTTTCGACGGTTGGTTCCCGGTTCACGTGCCGCTCAGGTGGCGACCGGAACGGTGACTTGGGCCGAGAGCGAGGCCCTGTGCAATGTCACCCTTGAAGCCAAGGGTGTGCGCCAGCGCCACGTACTGATCTGCATACGCCCGATAGCCCTGCGCGTCGTCCTGTGCTCGCGCCAGTAGAGCACGCATCTTCAGCAGGCGCGGTTGGTAGACCACAAACCCAGCTTCGACAGGAACTTCCGCCAAGGCCTCGATGGCGTTGTAAGCCTCGATCAGGTCCTCGTCGTTGCCCCCCCGAAGGAGAGATTCGACGAGAACGCTGGTGGCCGCACCGAGATATATCGCCGGTCCAGTTTGGCGCAGCTCGGTGATTACCCGACGCGAGAGCGCAATCGCGCCGTCGAGGTCCATTGTCCGGGCTTTGTCCGCCGCAAAGTGGAGGTCGATGATCGGTATGGTCCCCAGGATGAATCGCTCAGCCAACGCAGCAGATCGTGCTTCCGCGAGCAGCTTGAGGCCGGCCGGCCGATCAGCGCTGTCGTTGGCCACAAGGGCGATGCCACGTGCCAGTTGCGCTGCATGCACCGCGAAATCTTCACTGCATCGTTGAGCGGTTCGCAGCGCCTCCGCGGTGTCTTTCAGTGCTACTGCGTCGGCCGATAACGCCCCGGTGGGGATACCCAACATGTACTTGAACATGACTATCGAGACGTACGTGGTCGGATCAACGCGGGCGAATGCCATAGCGTCGTCGAAGTCAGTCTCCCAATTCGGTTGTCCCAGAGCGCATCGCGCCGATGCCCGCATCGCCGTAGCGAACGCGAGAGGTGAGCCGGTCAAGAGATTGCCCTTGATGGGATCGCCGTCGGCCAGATCGATCACGCGCTGTGCCAGCTGCAGCGCGTCGGACATTTTGCAGGCCTCGTAATTGGCATAAATCGCGGGATAGAGCAATCCAACGGTCAGCTCCGGGCTGCCGATCGCATCTATCAGTCCGACGTACTCGGATATGAGGGGCAACGACTCTCGATTGCGAGCATGGGTCGCATGCTGCATCAGTAGGCCGGCCATACCCAAGGCCAGCGGCACCTGGGTATCGGAGGTTGCGCACAGGTCGCGCAGCTCCTGGAAGTCGGCAGGGGCGACGTTACCGCCGGCCCTCCAGGCGCTGCCACACAGCAGGGCGCGAGGCGCCACGCGCATCACAGTTCGGTGGGGTTCGTCGGTGGGCATCAGGTCTGCCAACTTTTGCGCCTGTTGCCAACTCATACGCGCGGCATTGATGTCGCGATTCGTGAACCACGTTCCGGCACGCATATGCCAGCCGAAAGCTTCACGGAGGTCCCCCGCAGCCTCGAGGTGGGCCGCGATCAACGCCGCATTCTCATCCAGCGCCATGGCGTTGCGTTGCTCGATAGCCGCGGCCAGGCGTCGATGAAGTTCTGCGCGAGGCAGTTTGAGCTGCGATTGGTAGGCCACCGCCTGGACGAGCGGGTGGCGGAACGCATACTCTGCTCGGGGCGTGAACCTTACCTGGTCGATGAGCTCCGCGTGGACGAGTTCGGCCAGTGCTGCTTGGGAGTGGCCGTCAGTTTCGCCCTGCACGATGGCCAGAAGTTCGGCGCTGAATCGAGATCCGATGACTGTTGCGGCGTTGAGTACTTGCTTTGCCGAGCTGGTCAATCGATCGATGCGCGATCCGATCGTCGCCTGCAGAGTGGGAGGCACGCTGACGTCGCCCACGTCCTGCTGCCGTTGATACGCGCCACGTTCGCCGACGATGACGCGTCGCTCGGCGTATTCGCGCACGATCTCTTGGACGTAGAAGGGATTTCCGGCCGATCGCTCGATGATGCGTTTCGCCAGCTCGCCGACAGACGGATCGGAGCCTATGAGCTCGGCTGTCATTGTTGATGCCGCGCAGTCGTCTAGGGGGTGGAGAGTGAATCCCCGGAAACCCGGTGCGCGCGTCAGGGGACCGTCGTACTCCGGGCGGTAGGTGACGACGCCCATCGACCCTGCCTCGGGGATTACTGTCAAGAAGTCCGCGAGCATGGCCTCGCTGGTCTCGTCAATCCAATGGGCGTCCTCGATGATGTAGAGAGCTGGGGTGCTCCGGGCCAGCGCAGCGGTTTTGAACAGTGCGGCTAGTCGTCGCCGCCGGGCGTCCGCTGAGACGTTGGGAACTGGCGCCTCCGGATCTCGGATGCCGAGCAGATCGTCGACCAGTACGAGATCTTCGGGGTCCGCTCCGGCGAGTTGAGTTCGCAGCGCCGATCGGGCGGTTACGGGGTCGCGTTCGTCTATTCCGAATCGGTCGCGGGCGAGGCGGCCGACTACCGTGAAGGCGATCGCGCTGGCATGTGACTCGCAGAAGGTGGAAAACACCCGCACGCCATTGGTTTGGGCGATTTTCACTAACTCGCGAGAGATCCGGCTTTTGCCGATTCCTGCTGGCCCCGAAATACCGACGATGCAGCCGCGCCCGTCGACAGTCTCACGTATGGCCGCTGTGAGGGCTTCGATTTCGTGATCTCGGCCGACAAGTGTGGATTCAATACGGGCTGCCAGCGGTTTCCTCTGAGCCATCGCTCGCAGGCGCCGTGCAGGGACGGGTTCCGATGCCCCCTTGATGGTCACCATCTGCGGATCGTCGAGCACGGTCACGTGTTCGACAAGGCGCGAGGTGACTTCGCTGAGCATGACGCCGCCCGGGGGAGCGGCCGCCTCCATCCGCTGGGCCATCCCCACCTGCACTCCAATCGCCGTGTAACTCGAAGGGCTGGAACCGATTTGGCCTACGACAACGTCACCGGAGTTCAGTCCGATCCGAAGCGAAAGCGTGACACCATCGCGGTGCTGCACTTCGTTGGCTAAGGTTGCCACTTCCGTCTGTATTTCTAGAGCTGCGATACAGGCGCGGATTGCGTGGTCTTCCAATGCGATCGGGGCGCCAAAGAGCGCCATGATGCCGTCGCCGGTGAACTTGTCGACCGTGCCGCCGTAGCGTTGAATGACTGCTCCGCATCGGTTGAAAAGTTCGCCCATAACGTCGTGCAGTCGTTCGGTATCCACAATGGCGGCCAGGTCCATCGAGCGAACCACATCGGCGAAGAGGACCGTAACCTGTTTGTGCTCGGCCGGTGTGGCAGCGACCTCGATCGGGGACCCGCAGGCATCGCAAAAGCGGGCACCGGCGCGAGGCTCGGTGCCGCACCCCCGGCATGCTGACCCCGTCATCTGATCATTTCCGCACTTCTCGAGGTGGCCGCCGTTCAAGCGTAACGGCCAGAGTGGCACTGGACAGTCGATCGAGACGCCTCATGCCGAACCACCGCAACCCGGTCGTACGTTTGCCGGGGTCGATAAAATGGTCGTTCATGCTCGGCGGGACCGAACAACGGAGCCCTTGACCGATGGTCACCATCCTGGCGTATACGTCGCCGGCCCAGGGGAACCTGTATCCGCTTGCTGCGCTACTGGTCGAACTTCAGCGGCGCGGTCATCGGATCGCGTTGAGGACCCTCGCTGCTGGCGTTCCCACCGGCCTCGAGCTCGGATTCGAGACGTCCGCGATCGATCCAAGGATCGAAGCAGCGGTTATGACCGACTGGATGGCTCCGAACACGCGAACCGCATTGAAGGTGGCCTTCGGAGTCTTCGGCCAGCGCGCGGCCTATGAGATCGAGGACCTGCGCAGTGCCATCGCGACCGCAAATCCCGATCTGCTAGTGGTTGACGCGAACTGCTGGGGAGCCGCTGCGGTGGCAGACGCCGGTCCCGTGCCGTGGGTGTCCTTCTGGCCGTTCACACCATTCCTGCGATCGCGTGGCACGCCGCCTTTTGGCCCGGGTTTGCGGCCGTGGCCCGGCCTGCTCGGTCGGCTGCGGGATGGGGCGCTCCGTCCCCTGGTGACCGCGCCATTCGAGCGCGCGCTGCTTGGGCCGCTGAGAGGGGTACGTGAGGCCGCAGGCGCGGTGCCGGTTCGCAGTGTCGACGAACTGCTCAGGCGCACACCATTGATGCTCGTCGCCACCGGCGAGCCGTTCGAATATGCGCACCCGGATTGGGGCGACTCGATCGAGCTGATCGGGCCGTGTGAGTTCGACCCGCCTGTTGCGCCGCCCCGTTGGCTCGATGACATCGACCGCCCCATCGTGTTGGTCACGACCTCGTCTGATCGCCAGGGTGACATCCGATTGCCGGTTGTCGCGATGGCAGCGCTGGCCGCCGAGCCGGTCCATGTCGTCGCCACCTACCCGGCGGGCGTGCCCGACGGCATCGCGGTGCCGGCCAACGCCACGGTGCGCGAGTTCGTGCCGCATCGAATGGTGCTGAGTCGCGCCGTTGCCGCGATCACCCACGGCGGGATGGGCAGCACGCAGAAGGCCCTCGCGCTTGGCGTCCCCGTATGCGCCGTGCCCTATGGCCGCGACCAGTTCGAGGTCGCTCGGCGGGTCGAGGTGTCCCACAGCGGAACGCGGCTACCTGCCAGGAAGCTCACCCCGGCGAGGTTGAAATCCAAGGTATTGCAGGCGATGTCAATGACCAGCGGCGCGCGGCGCGTCGCCGATGGATTCAAAGCAGCGGGTGGCGCCGTGCGCGGCGCGGACGTCATGGAGCGGCGCTTACTAGGGATTCGGTAATGATCTTGGCCTGCTCTGGCGGCTCACGCACGGTGGGCTTTTGCAAGGTTGGCGACGACTAGAGCCCAATATGGCCGCAGAGAGTGCGGGCCGGCCATGTCTGGCTTTTCGGGGCCAAGATCTTCCGACAGCGCGACCTGCGTGCGAGTCGGCGCTAATCGGTTTGTCAGGCTTTTCACATGAACGAACGGTGTCCCTGCGGCAGTGGCAAAGGCTATCGCGCGTGTTGCGGGCCGCTCCACGATGGCGAGCTACCGGCCCGAACGGCCGAGGAGTTGATGCGATCGCGGTATTCGGCCTTCGCCCGCGGTGACGCCGACTACCTGTTTCGCACGTGGCACCCGCGCACGCGCCCGTCCGACGTGACCATTGACCCGGCCATCACCTGGACCGGCCTGAAAGTGACCGACACGGCCGCGGGCGGCCCGGAAGACGATCGTGGGGAGGTGGAATTCACGGCCCGGTTCGAGTCCGCGGGCCGCGCCGGCAGCCTGCACGAGCGCAGTCGCTTCGAGCGCCGCGCCGGGCGATGGTTCTACCTCGACGCCGTGGCGGAAGAGGCATAGCCGCCGGCGCGCCGGGCAACAGCGCCGCCTCGCGGACTGACCAGGCAATGTTGAGCGAGTGACGGGACTCGAACCCGTGTGGACGGCTTTGCAGGCCGCTGCCTAGCCACTCAGCCACACCCGCACGACCGCCACCATGCCAGCGCAAGCGGCCGTTGCCCAGCCATTTCCTCGCTCCGATTATTTCGACGGATAGCAGTGTCCGCCCCAGCATGAGTGACGATAAGTTACCCATATGCGCGGCGTTCGCCTGATTAGTGCGGTCCTGACCGTCCTCACGGTGGGGTTCTTGCCGGCGGCCCCCGCCGGTGCGCAGCCGCCGTCCAAGCTCACCGATCACATCACCGACAGCGCCGGAGTTCTGACGGATCCCGGTCGGGCGGCGGTGAGCTCGGCGATCGACCGGCTCTACCGCGATCGGCACATTCAGCTGTGGGTGGTCTACGTCGACAATTTCTCCCGGTTCAAACCCGAGAACTGGGCCGACCGAACCCGCAACGCCAGCGGGCTGGGTGGCAACGACGTGCTGCTGTCGGTGGCCACGAACACCAAGCTCTACGCCTTCTCGGTGCCGCCGCAAGTGCCGGGCCTCACGGATGCCGAGCTGGACACACTGCGCAGCAAGCGAATTGACCCTGCGGTGAACGCGAAAGATTGGACCGGCGCCGCGGTCGCCGCGGCCGACGGGTTGGACAAATCGGCGAGCACGTCGAAGCCGATCTGGCAGCTGATCGCGATCAGCCTCATCGTCGTTGTGGTTCTGGTCATTGTGATTCTCGCGTTCTACCGGGTGCGCCACCGCCGCGCCGCCCGTCGCGAGAGTCAGTCCGGCATCGAGGGGCGCGGCGACTCATCGAGGGACGCGCTGTCGACCGCGGACGCCCGGCTGCGTCAGGTCACCGACTACGTCACCCGGCATGGCGCCAGCATCGGCGCCGAGGCGCAGTCTCGATCCCAAGAGGCCAGGCGGTATTTGGCGGCGGCGTACGCCAAGGAAGCAACCAATGCCGCCGAGGCGATCGCCTACGCGAACCGGGCATCAACGCTGGCCGCCCAGGCGCAAACGCTGGCGAACGCCGACGTATTGGCGGCACACCGTCGCCGAGGTGGTGGCACCACAGCTAGACGATGACGGGTGGCATCACGGACAGCCTCAGAAGCACCCGCTCACATGGACTCGCCGTCCGCCCCCGACGCAGACATTCACCGGCGGTGGGGGCGGAAAATCCTGCGGCAGTGGCGCATAGGCGTCCGGCGGTGGCACATTGGCGTTGACGGTGTCGGCAATGTTCGTGCACCCGCTCACTGAAACCCGTCGGCCGACGCTTGCGCACACGTCCGCGTTGGCCACCCCGGACGGCCGCACCACGGCGTACGTCTCAGGGATTGCGGCGAGGGCCAATACCGCTATCCCCCCTGCGGTCCACGACCGTGCCCTGACATTCATCGGCATCTCCTCGTTCTGACCGGCGGCGAATTAGGGGCCGCAACACGATTACGTGCCCGACCCGACTCAGGGAGTCGCGCCGCCCTGCCCGAGTAGCGGGGTCCACTGGCAACGCTGCCTGATATCGGCCAGTGGCTGACGGATGTTCTCAAGATCGGCCTGCTCCTGGGGGTTGGCGTTGAAGTACTGCTGCACCTCGTCGCGGATCTGGTCCTTGGGCCGATCCTGCAGGTCGGTGTAGAAGCCGTTCAAGTCCGGATGTGTGAACAGGTAGGTAGAGAGCGACGCGGCCACGCCAGCCGCGACGCCGGCGACGTCCGCCGCCGTGCAGTTGGCGGGTCGAGGCGCCGGATCAGCCGCGGCGGTCCCCGCGCCAGCGCATACCAGCGTGCCGCTGATCGCGCCTGCTCCGATCAGCCCGACCAGCAACCGGCGCGCTCCGTTCAAAGTGAGTCGAGGTGCAGTTGGCATGGTGTTAACTCTGGACCCGGATCGAGGTCGCTCACTCGGGCCGAAAGTCACTATTAGCGCGGCCAACCGTCACCCAGGGGCCGGAGACGGCGGACTGGCGGCCGGGGGCTGCAGACACCGCTTGGCGTCCGGGGCAATTCAGCTGGATGCGTCGGCGGGCAACAGCGAGCGAGTGATCCGACCGCTCTGGAAACGAATTTGATGTGCGGGACGGCGCAGTGCCTCAACCGCGGTGTCTGGGTGAACGATGACTCCGCCACCGGACGGAATCCCGAGCCCGGTGGCGGCTCCGTTCAGAGATTCGATCGTCCGCGACAGCCGAGCCCATTCGGTTCGCTCGTCGTGTGCGTCGACGACCATGGGAACGAGGTCGAACACGCCGAACAGCTCAGGTGCGGAAGATTGCGGCGTCTCGACGATTCCGTAGCGTCCCAGCTGGACCGCACCGGCCGAAACGCCCACCAGGAGCGCGCCGTGGGTATACCGGTCCAGAATCGCCCCTTTCATGCCGGTCTTCTCGAAGGTGTCCCAGCCCAGGCGCACGTCCCCGCCGGCGAGGATGATCAACTGGGCGCTCGCCAGGAAGTTGCGATCGTCGGGGCCGAAGGACGAATCGATCATGCGGCGAGTGGTGATTCCAATCGCATCCATGGCCGCCTCGAAGATCTCGTAGTACTCCGGACGATCTCCGTTGGAGGCGCCGATGTATGCGGCGCTCAGGGGGTTGGCTCGGGCCAATCCGTCGACGGCCGCCTCGAGGAGCAGCCGGTCCCGCTGTTTCCAAAAGAGCAGCTGACTGTCCGCCAGGAGATAGAGCGGTTGTTGTCGGGGCGCCGTGTCACCCACCGTCGGGCCTGATCGCGGTGACCTCGTCGAACCGCGCGAGGGCCGCGTCGAGGTCCGCCTCGTCGAAGATTTCGCAGCGGTCGATAAGGTCACCGTCGACCGTCTGGACTTCTATGCCCCGCCACTCGGCGTCGAACCCATCCTGTGAAACACCCTGAGCCACATGGGAGCAGACCATGCCGAGGTCAGTCAATCGATGGACGGCTTCGATGCGGAAGGTGAGGTCGGTGGTCAGTTGCCACAGCGAACGCAGGGATGCGTTCAGGCCGCCTTCCTCAAATATCCCCGGGCGTCGGTGATCGACATTCACCCAATCCGGCGTCGTCGGAAACAGCTCGCGCCGGTTCATCGCGGCGTAGGAGCCTGCGATGACCGACCAAGTGTGCGCGTGCGGGGCCGCTTCACCGGCGAGGTAGCGGGCATCTAGTTCTTCGAAGGCGGCGTCGATGTCGTCGGGATCAAAGAAGACGTGGGCCGAAATGCGCAGGTCCGCGTCGAGCTCCGCGACTCCAAGCATTTCGATGACGAACTCTCCATGCTCGAGGTCGGAGTTGAAAGATCGAACGATAATGAGGGCGAGCCGCTCCCCGCGAGTCGCAATGACCGTCAGCGTCACGTGTGCCAAGCCCTGGGCGAGGGCTTGCATGTTCGCGATGACGACGTCCCGACCGTCCCATAAGCCGACATTCACCACTCGGCGGCGGTCGTCGACAACGCTTTCGCCAGAGAGGATTTCGGCCACAGCTGCCCAGTCGCGAGCCGCCGAGTGCGCGAAGAGCCACTCTTCTGCCCGGCTTGCCGCATTCTCTAGGCTCGGTCTTGGCCGGCTCAGCTCGTCAAAGCGCGCGAGGGCGGCGTCAACGTCCACATCATCGAACATCTCGCAGCGATCGACCCTGTCTCCCCGGAAAGTGAAAAAGACGACCTCTCGCCACTCCGCGTCGAAGCCGTCCTGGGAGGTGCCATACCCGGTATGAGTAATGACGGCTCCAGCGTTTGTCAGCCGGTGCACCGTCTC
>NZ_LZJB01000521.1:0-597 GCF_001666895.1 Mycobacterium sp. E3298 | reverse complement strand
ACGCGCATCAGCGCCTGCTGCGCGACGGGCGCGGCGCCCGCACCGTCACCGTGAAGCTGAAGAAGTCCGACATGAGCACGCTGACCCGCTCGGCCACGCTGCCGTACGCGACGACGGAGGCCGGCGCGCTGGTCGCCGTGGCCCGGCGGCTGCTGCTCGACCCTCGCGAGATCGGGCCGATTCGCCTTCTGGGCGTGGGGTTTTCGGGGTTGAGCGACGTGCGGCAGGAGTCGCTGTTCCCGGATCTGGACCTCGCGGGGGAGGATCACCCCGCGGAGACGGTGGCGACCGCGGCGGAGGCGATGTTCGCCGCGGCGCCCGAGCAGGGCTGGCGGGTCGGCGACGACGTCACGCATCCCGAGCTCGGGCACGGCTGGGTGCAGGGCGCGGGCCACGGCGTGGTCACCGCGCGGTTCGAGACCCGCAGCTCCGGCCCCGGCCCGGCCCGCACGTTCCCCGCCGACACCGCCGAGCTGACCAAAGCCAACCCGGTCGATTCCCTGGACTGGCCGGACTACCTGGGCGTGCTGCAGGCCCTGGACGCGAACGCACCGTCAGCCCCAGCGGGCGATGACGTCGCCGACCGGTAGCCGCGCG